>CALFIZ010000118.1 GCA_937877575.1 uncultured Marinilabiliales bacterium
GGCTCTCGACATATCGTCGCTGCCCCTCGGCATAGAGGGTGTCGAATGCCAGCGACGATTTCCCCGATCCCGAGAGTCCGGTAATCACCACAAACTTGTTGCGAGGAATCGTAACGTCAATGTTTTTCAGGTTATTGACTCTTGCCCCTGAAATGACTATACTGTTTTTATTATCCAAGAATTATAGTTTTTGGTTAGAGTATAAAATTTGATTTGAATGACTTGAAACTCTTTGAGTGAGAGTCTTTCTCGGAGATTATAGGTGGAATGTCGAACCACGATATTGCTATGTCCGGATCGTCCCATGCTATGGCATTTTCAGTTTCAGGGTGATATACATCCGTACATTTATACTGAAATACCGTATTATCCTCCAGGCATTGGAATCCGTGCGCAAAGCCTTGCGGAATCCAGAACATGAGTTTGTCAACGGAATCGAGTTTTACTCCATACCATTTGCCGTATGTCGGAGAGTTTCTGCGGATATCCACGGCCACGTCAAATACTGCGCCGCTGACGACCCGGATAAGTTTTCCCTGACTGTGAGGCGGTTCCTGAAAATGAAGTCCGCGTATTGTACCTCGTTGTGAACAGGATTCATTGTCCTGAACAAATCTGGCAGTCAGTCCTGCTTCAAGGAACCGCATTTCATTATAGACTTCAAAGAAATATCCTCTGGAATCGATGAATATCTTCGGCTTTATAATCAGAAGTCCTTCAATATCTGTTTTTATGATATCCATTTCTGATTGTTTGGTTTACAAATGAATACATTCATTGTTGGCTGCTTCGGCGGCTTCCATGATGGCTTCCGACATGGTAGGATGAGGATGTATGGTCTTCATAATGTCATGGCTTTTCGCATGGAGTTTTCGTGCAGTGGCCATGTCAGCTATCATTTCTGTGACGTTTTCACCGAGCAGATGAGCACCTATGAGTTCATCAGTATCAGCGTTGAAAATGAGTTTGACCATGCCTTCCCTGTGTCCTGATGCTGTGGCTTTGCCTGATGCCGTATATGGGAATCTTCCTATCTTTACATTGATTCCTTGTGCAATAGCCTTCTCCTCACTCAGGCCTACTGAAGCCACTTCCGGGGAACAGTAGGTGCATGATGGGACATTGCCGTAGTCGATAGGCTCAGGGTTGAGACCTGCCATCTTTTCAACGCAGCAGATGGCTTCGGCAGATGCGACATGTGCAAGCGCCTGTCCCGGTACAATGTCACCGATGGCATATACGTCGTCGGCTGAAGTCTTGTAATACTGGTCAACTATAATCTTGCCTTTTTCTGTCTTTATGCCGAGTTCTTCAATGCCTAGATTTTCAAGGTTTGCAGTTACGCCTGCAGCCATGAAAACTATGTCGGTCTCAACGGTCACATCACCTTTTGGAGTGTTTATCGAAACTATGCATTTGTCACCGCTTGTGTCAACATTTGTAACTGAAGATGAGGTCATTACATTCATTTTCATCTTTTTGAGCTCGCGAGTAAGAAGTTTTGTTATCTCCTTGTCTTCCAAAGGAAGGACATCCGGCATAAATTCCACGAGGGTGACTTTTGTGCCTATTGTCTGGTAGAAATAAGCGAATTCGGTGCCTATGGCTCCGGAACCGATAATCAGCATGCTTTCAGGCTGTTTCGGCAGTGTCATGGCTTCACGGTAGCCTATTATTTTTACCCCGTCGCGTTTTATGTTAGGCAGGTCGCGGGAACGTGTGCCGGTGGCGAGGATTATTTTTTCAGCTTCAACGATGCTTTTCTCACCTTCGGAATTTGTCACTTCGATGGAATGATTGCTGACAAGTTTGCCGTACCCGTTGACTACGTCTATTTTGTTTTTCTTGAGCAGAAACTGGATGCCTTTGCTCATTGTGGATGCGACGTTTCTGCTCCTTGCTATAATGGCATTGAAGTCAGGTTCCGCTGATGCTATTTTGATGCCGTAGTGCTCGGCGTCGATAGCGTATCTGTATGCGGTTGCACTTTTAATGAGAGCCTTTGCAGGGATGCATCCCCAGTTAAGGCATGTGCCGCCTAATTCGGCTTTTTCTATGATGACAACACTCATTCCGAGTTGACTTGCCCTGATTGCGGCAACGTATCCGCCGGGACCGCTACCTATTACTGCTAAATTGTACATATATAAGGTTATTTTGATTTACATTGATTCACATGATTTCTTTATTTCATTGTATAATGTGTCACTTACCGGCAACAGAGGTGGTCTCAGGACATTCTCACAAAGTCCGAGTATGTTCATGGCTGCCTTGATGCCTGAAGGATTGCCTTCCTTGAACATCAGAAATGTGAAGTCGAGCAGTTGATAGTGGATTATCTCTGCTTCCGTGAAATTCCCATTTGCAGCATGGTGAATCATTTTGCTGAATAATTCAGGAAATGCGTTGGCAACAACGGAAATGCTTCCTTCCACGCCGACTGACATGAGCGGGACGTTAAGGGCGTCTTCACCTGACAGGACTGTAAAGCCATCAGGTTTGTCTTTGATGATTTTCATGACCTGCTCCATATTGCCTGAAGCCTCTTTTATCGCTACTATGTTGCCAATGTCGTTGGCAAGGCGGAGACAGGTCTCAGGCAGGATATTGCTGACAGTCCGTCCGGGCACATTGTAAATGATGAGCGGAAGGTCGGT
>CALFIZ010000119.1 GCA_937877575.1 uncultured Marinilabiliales bacterium
GTCAACATAGCAACAGCACATAATAAAACGCTATATTTTTTCATATTTTTATATGTTAAAAAATCTGTTTTCTTATTTCTCACACAATAATTTTACCCAAAAGCGTTGCCGCCGTACACTCTTCCACCGTTACCCTGACATATTCCCCCGGATGGATATTGCCGCCGGGGAATACTATCACCTTATTCTGGGAGTTACGGCCATAAAGTTCATCAGCACTGCGTTTCGACCTGCCTTCGACGAGGACTTCAAAAGTCTTTCCGATATCAAGACGATTGCTCTCCAAAGACAATTCCTGTTGAAGAGCTATGATTTCCGACAGTCTTCTTCCTTTCACTTCATCAGGGACATCATCATTCATTTTCCGGGCCGCCAGCGTACCGGGCCGTACAGAGTATTTGAACATATAAGCATAATCGTACCTGGCAATACGCATAAGCGACAAAGTCTCCCGGTGGTCTTCCTCCGTCTCGCCGCAGAAACCGGCGATGATGTCAGTTCCGATGCATATTCCTGGAATATTGTCGCGGATGGCCTTAATCCTGTCAATATACCATTCGCGGGTGTATTTCCTGTTCATTCTCTTGAGGACTTCAGTGCTACCCGACTGCAATGGAAGATGGATGAACTTGCATATATTATCATATTTCGCAATTGTCATTATCAGTTCGTCCGACAAATCCTTAGGGTGTGAAGTGGCGAATCTGACCCTCAGAAGCGGACTGATTTCAGCCACCATAGCCATTAATTTACTGAAATTCACAGCATTACCTGTTTCATCAGTCCATTTGTACGAATTGACGTTCTGTCCGAGCAGAGTCACATCGCGATAACCTCTATCGAACAAATCCTTAGCCTCAGCCAGAATCGTCCCTGCATCCCTGCTGCGTTCCCTGCCTCTTGTATAAGGCACCACACAATAAGAGCAATAATTGTCACAACCGCGCATAATTGAAATGAAAGCGGTCACGCCATTACTCGAAATTCTGACAGGATTGATTTCTGCGTATGTCTCATCCACTGACAACACAGTCTGCACAGCCTTTTGATTGTCATTGACCACTTCATCAATCAATCCGGGAAGAGACCTGTATGCATCGGGGCCGGCAATGATATCCACTATCGGTGCCTTCTCAAGAAGCTCTTCCTTCATCCTTTCAGCCATGCATCCCACTATACCGACCACAAGGTCCTTCTTCTTTTTATAATAATTGATTTCTTTCAGCCGGTTGAATATTCTGTTTTCGGCATTTTCCCTGATGGAACAGGTGTTTATGAAGATGACATCAGCATTTTCAATGTTATCGGTCAGGCTGTAGCCATGATTAATCAAAATTGCTCCAATAACCTCACTGTCAGCGAAATTCATCTGGCAGATCGGA
>CALFIZ010000120.1 GCA_937877575.1 uncultured Marinilabiliales bacterium
AAATAAATTTGCTTTTTTAAAGTTTATATAGCGTGAGAAAGAAAACTTTATTAAAACACATTATATATTTTGTTGTACTGCTGATAGTTACATCTTGCTCTACCAAGAAAGATACGACGCTCAGACGTGGATTCCACAATATGACGTCGCATTACAACGGCTATTGGAATGCCCGTGACAATGTGGAGACAGCTGTTGATAATATGATAAAATCAGGTTCGGATAATTATCTGACTACGCTTACTGTCAATTATTACGGCAACAAAAAGGAGTCTCAGAGTTTGAAATCGAGCATGGACAAGTCAATTGAGAAGGCGTATGTGATGGTTCGCAGGCATTCAATGGTTTTCGGCGGTGAGGAAAAAGTCAAATGGATTGATGACTGCTATTTTCTTATAGGCCAGTGCTATTTCTATGAAAAGGATTTCAACAATGCACGCCGTATTTTCCAGTATGTGATTACCACATACGAAAAGAACAATATTGTTTATGACGCAAAGCTTTGGCTTGCAATGACTTATACTCAGAATAAGGAGTTTGAAAAGGCGGCTAATATTTTGGAAGAACTTCAGAAACCGGTTGACGATTTGCTTACCTCCACCGAAATCCGCCGCCAGTATCCCATAGCTTATGCCGATTATTACATTTTTCAGGAAAAGGACAGTGAAGCCATACCTTATCTTGAACAGACAGTCCTTCTCAACAAATACAACCGTAGGGCAAAACAACGTGCAAACTTCATACTCGGACAAATCCATCAGGAGTTGGAGAACTATACGGAAGCCTCGAAATATTACAAGAATTCCACCAAGGGTCCTGATTTCCGTATCACTTTCAATTCGAAGATACGAATGGCACAGTGTACCGATATCGGCAATTCGGCAAAGGTTCTTCGTTCATTGCAGAAAATGCTGAAGGAGGGCAAATATGCCGAATACAAGGACCAGATTTACTATGCTCTCGCTGAAATTGCAAGAAGAAACGGCGATACTACCAAACTGATTGAAAATCTTGCACTCAGCGTCCAAACAAGTGTCTCGAACGATTATCAGAAGGCGATGTCGTCTCACCAGCTTGCCGATTTGTATTTCCAATCCAAGAAATATATCCAGTCGCAGCCTTATTACGATACCACTGTCCAATTCCTTCCGCAGGATTATCCAAATTATGTGGAACTTAAGGAAAAAACGGCTGTGCTTGACAAACTCGTTGAAAACCTGAAGATAGTGCAAGTTGAAGACAGTCTTCAGGCTGTTGCCAGAATGGATCCTACAAAACGAGCGGCAATGATAGATTCCATAATTGCTGAAATCGAGGAACAGGAGAGAATCAATAAGGAATTGGAGATGCAGCGTCAGAGAGCATATTCAAATTCTCTTATGACGCAGTATGAGAACCAACAGACACAAAACAGGTTGGGAACTTCCGTGTCGTGGTATTTCTATAGCTCTCAAACTGTCAGTGCGGGCATTTCCGACTTCAAGAAGAAATGGGGTGACAGAAAATATGAGGACTTGTGGGTTTTCCGGGATAAACATGCACTGTCGTGGGACGAACTTGGCGATGTCGATACAACTGCAGTCGATACTACAGCTATGGCTTCGATAGTCACTGACACTAAAGATCCCCAATTTTACTTGCAGAACCTGCCTCTCACTGAAGAGCAGATGGAGGTTTCGAACAAGAGGATAGAAGATGCGTTGTATCAGGCTGGATTTATCGCAATGGACCAGTTGAGCGACTATAAACTGTCGAATGAGTGTTTCGACCAGTTGGTGGTGAGATACCCTGAAACCGATCATAAACTCACGGCTTACATCATGATGTATCTGAATTGTAAGGAAACTTCTGATGAAGCCTGTATGACGCAGCTTGGCGCTGCAATTCAGAACGAATATCCTGAGAGTGATTTCGCCCGTCTTTTGCGCGACCCTTCGTATCTTGTCGTACTGACCGACCGACTCGAAGCTTCGGACAATCTTTACAGTGACACTTATACGGCATTCGAAGATAAGATGTATGATTTAGTGGATCTTTTCTCTGAGGAGGGCACCGAGCTCGAAGATAAGAAGAACATGGCCAAATTCTTGTATCTGTCATCACTTTCGCGACTTATCCAGAACGGTGAAGATGATACCCTCGCAATCGACCAACTGAAGACCATTACTAAAAATTATTCAACCGAAGAAGTGTCAACACTTGCAGCCGACCTTCTGAAATATCTCGTCCCGGAAGAGGAACCGGTTCTTGATTCTGTAACAATGGCGCAGGTTGCCGAAGAAAAAGCCCAGCAGGAAGCCCTCAAAAAAGAGGTGTCGTTGTATAAATACGTTTGCAAGGCCAATTACTTCTATGTGCTCCTCGTGAAGTCCTCCGCCAATGTGAAGGCTATTTCAACCCGTGTCTCCGACTATCTGATTCGTTATCACAAACTTGACAAACTGTCTTCTGTAGCCCGATTGCTCAATGACGATTACGATATGATTACTGTGTCAACGTTCCCTGATTGCAACAAGGCTATGGAATTCTATGACAACGCAGTGATTAACAATTATATATATTCCGGACTTAATCCTGATGACTACTATCATTTTGTGATATCTCAGGAAAACTACCCGGTGTTTTACAAGAGCAAGAATATTGAGGCTTACCTGATTTTCTTCAATGACAGGTTGATGACAGGCAAAGACACTAATCCTTAATGAAATGATAAAAAATATAGATTCAATAAATACAGTTGCCGAAGATTTTTCGGGAGAAGAAGGAAATAAGGGTTATGAAGGGCTGAAGAATCTTTATGATGAAGATACCATTGAAAAGCTCAAATATCATTATAAAGAAATACTGAAGCTGCTTGGTGAAAACCCTGAAAGGGAAGGACTTCTTAAAACCCCTGAAAGAATCAGCCGTGCGATGCTTTTCTGCACTTACGGATATCATACCGAACCTAAGCAGATTTTGTCTTCCGCAATGTTTCAGGAGGATTACCAGCAGATGGTTATTGTCAAGGATATCGAAATATACTCCATCTGTGAGCATCACATGCTGCCGTTCATCGGGAAAGCCCATGTGGGCTATATTCCGAAAAATCGTATTGTAGGGCTTAGCAAAATCGCACGTGTTGTTGATGCCTATGCAAGAAGGCTGCAGGTTCAGGAACGACTTACCACAGAGATAAAGAATGTTATTGCTGAAACACTCGATCCTCTTGGTGTCGGCGTTGTCATAGAAGCACAACATACCTGCATGTCCATGCGCGGCATCCAAAAACAGAATTCCGTGACTACGACTTCCGATTTCATGGGCGCTTTCCTTCGTAAGGAAACCAGAGAGGAATTTATGCATCTTATTGGAACTGAATTACATTGATACGAACTTTATAATTTTTGAATAAATGAAAGCATACGTTTTCCCCGGACAGGGGGCACAATATTCAGGAATGGGTAAAGACCTTTATGAGTCCTCATCCGTTGCTAAAAAGCTGTTTAAGACTGCCAACGATGTTCTGGACTTTGACATAGCAAAAATCATGTTCGAAGGAACCGAGGAGGAACTTGTCCAGACTAAAGTGACGCAGCCGGCAATATACATTTATTCCGTTATCCTCGCCAAAGTTAAGAAGGATTTGTTCAAACCTGATATGGTTGCGGGTCATTCATTGGGCGAATTTTCCGCATTGGCGGCTATCGACGGACTTTCATTTGAAGACGGGCTGAAACTCGTCTCAAAGCGTGCAATGCTCATGCAGAAAGCCTGTGAAGCAGTGCCTTCCACAATGGCTGCAGTACTTAAAATTGAAGCTACTGTTCTCGAAAAAATTCTCATGACAATCACGGATGACATTGTAGTCGCTGCCAATTATAATACCCCGGAACAGATAGTCATCTCAGGTACTGTCACCGGCATCGAAAAGGCCACGGGTCTGATAAAACAGGCCAACGGACGTGTGATACCGCTGAAGGTCGGCGGTGCTTTCCATTCACCGCTTATGCAGCTTGCCCATGACGAACTCAGCGAAGCAATCATGGCGACTGACATTGATATGCCATATTGCCCTATATATCAGAATGTTAACGGTCAGCCCGTCAGAAATCCGGATATCATCAAATCGAATCTGGTTAAACAGCTCACTTCTCCGGTCCGATGGACCCAAACCATTCAGAATATGCTTGCAGCAGGAGCCAACTCGTTTACAGAAGTAGGACCTGGAACCGCTTTGCAGGGTATGGTCAGGAGAATCAAGAGCGATGTGGAGACAAAGTCCTTGTAAAAATGAACAAATCTCTCGCTATTGTCGGTGCAACCGGTGTGGTTGGCAGTGTCGTGCTGAAAGTATTGGAGGAGTTCAATCTCGATTTTGAAACCATTATTCCTGTGGCTTCCCCTAAGTCGGTCGGCAAATACGTGACGTGCTTCGGAAGAAGTCTGCAGGAGATCGGAAGAGCACACGTCTGAACTCCAGTC
>CALFIZ010000121.1 GCA_937877575.1 uncultured Marinilabiliales bacterium
GGTTCGGAAATATCGGAAGATTAGTCGGTTTGAAGCATATAATCTTCAACATGCAACATATCTTTTGTCAGTTTTAACAAAAATACTTAATTTTGCGGGAATAAAGAAATCCTGTTGGCAAAATGAAGAGAATAATTCTGGCTGCGGTTATAACTTTCATGTTCTCAGTGGCTTATGGGCAAGGACTCACCGCTGATTTCCGCAATGGCGCGCAGTCATTTTTATCTGCCAATATAGGGATTTCCATTCCGGGAGGTCGTTTCGGTAGCAAGACCATATATGAAAACTATAACAATCCATACAGCGAATCCGCCCTGAAACTTCCTCTGACCGGTTCGGAAATATATAAGGTGATAGGATTCGCCGGTCCAGGATTGTCAGCCGGAGCCAACGGAGCCTGGTATTTCAACCAGTTTTGGGGAATTGGCATGCGGGCTTCGTTTACGCAGTGCTCCCTTGCAAAGGCAAAGCTCAGAGCTGCATACACCGCCGCGTATGGCGAAAATTCGTCTTTCGAGTTCAACACTAACGACAACTATATCTCAGTGTGGGTAATGCCCGGCGTTTACTTCGGTGTCGCAATAAGCGATGACATACAGGTCGGACTCGATGTCGGATTCGGTCCGCAATATCTTCATACCCCTCAATATTCCTGCAGTTATTCCATTGACGGTTCTTCGAATTCTGAAACTGTGGCGTCCAATGCCGACTGGGACTTTTCCTATTATGTATCAATGGGCGTCAAATATAAGATAGACACACATCTTGCAGTTTCGTTCGATGTCAACTACAATGAAATTGCCATGAAATTCGACTATTCTGTGAGAAGAGGTGTGAGCACGTTTACCGAAACGCATGAAGTCTTTTATAAATGCCCGACATTGAACCTCGGATTGGTATATCTTTTTAAATGATTGTGTAATATCTAATTAATAATTCCATTATGAAAAAAGTATTTGTTTTAGCTTTGGTGGTGCTCATGGCAGGTTGCTGCACATCAAAGGAACAGAAGAATGAAAGTCAACTCAGCGAAATGCCCGGACCTCATGCAATCGTCTATAAGACTAAAGCCGATTATAGCCTGAATGTTCCGATAAGTCTCAATGAAGACGGAACAATAAAGTCATATCCTGATCCTCGTGATTTGAAGAGGGGTGATGAATTTACTGTTCCGACACAACTTGAAAAAGGTTATCTGCTTGATAACAAGGGTATTGGTCCTAATGTCGCTTTCCTGAAATGGACATACGAGGAATATGCTGCAATGCCGAAGGCTCCGGTATCAGATTCCATCATTGCGAATATTCTCGACAAAAAGCCTTTGAAGGAAATGTACGACTGCGGACTTCTTGACAAATTTGACGACCCTGTTGCTGAAATCAATGAGGTGGCCAAGCAAGGTCGCAAGGCAATGAAGAAGACCTATAATAAGATATACTGATTATTTGAATACCTTTTCCTCGGTGAAATCCGGCTTGTAGCACTCCGAGCTTTCAGGCTCCTGTGTCCAGCCGTTGTCGAAACCGAGCGAAAACATGAAATGCGCGACTTCAGCGTATTCTTCGGATGTTATCTTGCGTGACATCTCCGGATACTTGTCGGCATGATATGTCGGGTAATATTGCGACATCAGCGAAATCGGTATGTCTGTTGATATTTCCGTAGCAAGGTTCAGCAATGCTGACTTGGAGTTTTCAACCTGTCCCGGCAATACAAGATGACGCACAATGACACCTGAGGTGGCGAGACCGTTTTCGTCCAGTTTCAGCGCAGTGCCTTTCTGACGCACCATTTCCTTTATTGCCTCAAGTGCTGCGTCCGGATAGTCTTCCGCTTTCGACAGAGCCTTTGCCAATTCATAGCTACCATATTTATAGTCAGGAAGATACACGTCAACGATGTCTTTCATGCTTCTTATCGTTTCAACGCTGTCATAACCGTTAGTGTTATATATGATAATCGGATGATAGTTGTTTTTGGCAAGCATTTCCGCCAATTTTTCGATGATATGAGCGTAAGGGGTGGGAGAGACGAACCCGAGCATGTTGCAGCCGGTGTCGAGTATTTTGGCTATTTGGCTGTAACATTCCTCCAACGAAATCCTGTCATTTCCCATATCATACCGGTTACAGCTGATTTGGTAGTTCTGGCAGTATTCGCACTGGAGCGTGCAATGGTCGAAAAACACGTTGCATACCCCCTTTTCGCCAGTCAGCACAGGCTCTTCGCCTTTATGGATGCATATTGTCGATATGTAAAGATTTTCATCAATGCGGCAGAATCCCTTTTTTTGTGTCCTGTCAATGCCGCAGTGACGGGCACACAGATTACAGTTGGTGATGTCGATCATTGTTTACCAGAATACGATGTAAAGAACAGCTACGAATGCGCTGATAACCAATGCCCATACGTTGAATGTAGTGGAGGTGTGGAAAATATCCTTGCTTAGCTTAATGGCTTTGGAGTCATCATTTTTGCTGTTGTCGATATAACTTATTATCATTGCGATGAGGCATAGGACAACAAACACGAGGGCCATTCTCCACAGGAACGGGAGTCCAGGGAAAAGGAACTTGAATGCTGCCGAGAGGACGAAAGTCAGGATTGCACTCCATAAAGCCGCATTTGCCGACATCTTCTTCCAAAAAATACCGAGGAGGAAGATAACGCACACACCCGGGGAAACGAAACCGGTGAATTCCTGAATGAACTGGAATGCCTGGTCAAGTCCGCCGAGGAATGGGCGTGCGGTGAAAACTGCAATAACCAGTGCAACAAGAGAGGTGAGCCTGCCGATGTTGACGAGTTGCTTCTCTGACACTTCCTTCTTTGTATGTGTCTTGTATATGTCAAGCGTGAATATTGTGGATGTGCTGTTGAGCATGGATGCGAGCGATGACACTATGGCTGCCGTAAGTGCGGCGAATGCGAGGCCTTTTACACCTATAGGAAGCAGTGAGACGAGAGCGGGGTAGGCATCGTCTGGTTTTGCTATGTTGAGGTTGCCTATGCCGTGACTGTGCATGTAAAATGCTGCTATTCCAGGGATTACGACAATCAGAGGGATTAAAAGCTTAAGAAATGCCGCGAAAATCATGCCTTTCTGTGCTTCGTTGATGCTCTTGGCAGCAAGTCCGCGCTGGATGATGTATTGATTGAACCCCCAGTATGAAATGTTAGCTATCCACAAGCCGCCGATGAGAACGCCGATACCCGACAGGTCTTTCCAGACTTCCGGATTCTCCTTGCGGGTGATAATCATGTTGAACTTGTCGCTCGCTCCATTGAAAAGTGTTGTTAATCCTTGGAATGGCCCGTTGCCGCCTGATACCATGTTCAATGCCACGTAGGTGGTGACAAGTCCGCCGCCGATAAGCAGAATGACCTGCAGTATGTCGGTCCATGCAACGCTTTTCAGACCTCCGCGTATGGAATAGGCAGCCGCAAATATAGCCAGTCCGACTATTCCCCACATCATCGGTATCCCCATGATGTTTTCAAGTGCAAGAGCGCCAAGGTAAAGTATAGAGGTAAGGTTGACGAACACATAGACTATCAGCCAGAAGACAGCCATCACGGTACGCACACGCTTGTCGTAGCGCTGTTCAAGAAACTGCGGCATGGTGTATATGCCTTTTTTCAGGAAGATTGGCATGATGAATTTCGCAACGAGGATGAGCGTAATTGCCGCCATCCATTCATAGGATGCAATGCCGAGGCCTATCTTGTAACCCGACCCTGACATTCCGATTATCTGCTCAGCGGAGATGTTGGCTGCTATGAGCGATGCCCCCACCGCCCACCATGTCAGCCTATTGCTCGCAAGAAAATAATCTGAGGTGGTGTCTTTGTTTTGGTTTTTCTTGTTTCTTTTCAGGTCTATCAGGATTCTTTCTAATTTCAGCATGAACTTTTTTATATAATGATTCAATATCTTTGCATCCACTATCTTTTAAGCACTTTTTCCATTGAGAGAATTGATATTCTTGTTTATCTTTCTTTTTATCATATTGATCCATCCAAGTTTGAACATGTTTACCAAAGATTCTGTCTCTTAAAACAGAACCATCGAATTCTTCTTCTTCATTTTCTTCTTTTTTCTTTTTTTCTTCGACTTTTTTATCTTCTTTTTTACCTTTTTTAGCAGGTTGAGCAGCAACAGCTTTTTTCTTTTCTGCTTTTTTTTGAGGGAATATTTTTGGATTATGTGGAATGTTAATACCTCCATCAATAGCTCCTTTCATAGCAGCAAAAACTCTATTTCCTCTGGTAGCTCTGACTAAACCAAGATCTAAATAGCAAGTGAATGGTCTATATGTAACATCTTTTTGTGCACATAATTCGTTGAAATCGAAATCGGTACCATCTGCTTCTTTAATTAGATCGAACATAGTGAAATATTCTTGTTTATATTCTTCTGTTGTGTTTTCTTTATCTAAAGTTTTTAAAAGTCTTCTTGAAGTTAAAAGACCAGTGGCATAAGCAGCAGAGAAATTGGTAAGACCAGCAGTAACTCCCCATTTTTTAAGTTCAGAAGAATCAGCTTGGCATTTAACTTTATCTCCATCAATAGTTGACCAAACAACTTGGCAAATAATTTTTCAACACAAACAAACAAAAAGCCCTCTGCATATTTCAGAGGGCTTTTTATTGAAAACCCTGTTGTAGGTAAGTTACGGTCAGTATTTGAAAGCGAGGTATAATAATGGCAAATAAGAATATTACAAGAATGACTTTGATTGCGCTTTGTGTGGCAGTTAATATTGCAGGTAGTAAAATTGCACTGTTTATGAGTTTACCGATTTTCCTTGATAGTATTGGAACTATTATGTCTGGTATGTTGTTAGGACCTTGGGCAGGTATGTTGACTGCATTGGTTGGCGGTTTGGTAAATGGTGCATTGGGCGATATTTATTCTATTTATTTTGCACCGTCAGGAATGATTATGGGTTTGATTGCAGGCTTTGTTTTACATGGTAAAAAGAATACTTACATTAATATGATTTGGAAAACTGTAATCATTGTAATTCCGGCATCGGCAGTATCGGCATTGATTGAAGTTGTTGTATTCGGCGGTGTGACTTCTGCTATGGTAACAACAGCATTAATTCAGATTATGTCAAAGACTGTTATGAGTATGTTTGGTAGTGCGTTTGTAGTACAGCTAGTAACTGATTATATTGATAAATTAATTGCTGTTGCACTTGTAACTACGGTATATAAAAGATTACCGTCTAACATGCGTAATATGATTGTAGATGCGGATGTTAAAGTGAAAAAGAAATAATATTATAAATGTGGTTCAGGTTTTAATCTGAACCACAACTTATTTGTTTAAGGAGGTTTAAATGGCAAAGAAAATTTGGATTGATTGCGACCCGGGAATTGATGATACATTGGCATTGATGTATGCGTTAAAATCAGAAGAACTCGAAGTTTTAGGAATATCGGTTGTAGGGGGAAATACAAACCCTAGTAAATGTGTTGATAATGTACTAAGATTATTGACATTTTTAAATAAGGAAGTATTGTTTCTTGTTAAGGGTAGTGCAAACGAAAGAACAGCCGAAGACACTCACGGAAAAAACGGTTTAGGAAATTATACTTTGCCAATTAATACATCACAAAAAGTTTATGACCTTGACCTTGAAGATGCGTTGGATGAAATGTTTTCATTCAATGATGATGTTACATTGGTATGTTTAGGGCCTTTAACAAATTGGCGAGGGCGAGAAGCATATTTAGACCTGTTTTCTGAAATATATATTATGGGTGGTTGTTATAAGTATCCTGGCAACTGCTCGCCTGTAACAGAGTTTAATTTTTGGGCAGATTCACTATCAGCAAAATCAGTGTTCAATTATTTTAAATATGGCGATTATAACAAGGTGCATGTTGTTGGTTTAGAGATAACACATAAATTTGTATTGACATCTGGTGATGTTGAATTACTGTGTGACGAAAATCCTGAAGTCGGTACATTTATTAAAGGCATTACTAAGTATTATATGGATTTTCATCGTATGCAAGAAAACCTTGAAGGTTGTGTAATTAATGACCCCGTTGTTATTGGTTGTTTGTTAAATCCTGAAATGGTTGTAGAGGAGCCATATTATGTTCAAGTGGTTAATAGTCCTGACTTTGATATGTTAGACGGTCAAATGATTGTTGACCGAAAACACTTTTATAAAGAGTTGCCAAATGTATTAGTTTCATCTGATATTACATTCAAAAGTGTTGATAAAATTTGGACTGATTTTCTAACTACAATAGTAAAGTAGTCTTTGTACTATACGCAAGAATATGTTATAATTATACTATAATTAATGAAGGAGTGAATTTATGAATCTAACAATTAAAACAGAACAGTTACAAGACATGGTTAATCGAGCAATCAAATGTGCTAGTAACAACAAATTAATTCCGTTAACCTCTTTGATGAGTGTGAAAGTGGATAACGGTGTCCTAGTCTTAACCACCACTGATGGAGCAAATTTTTATTATGTGCGGTCTGCGTCGGCTGTACAATGTGATGATTTTGAAGTAAGTGTATTAGCTGATTTATTTACAAAGCTAGTTTTAAAAACTACTTCTGAAACATTGACTTTGAGCGTAGAAGATAATGTATTAGAGATTAAAGGTAACGGTACATATAAAATGGAATTACCACTTGACGAGGGCGGTAAAATCATTAAGTTCCCTAAAAAGTTTGATGAGTTTGTAAACGTTGGTAAAACGGTAAAGCGTGATGATATTGATAGAATTATCGCATACAATAAAAACTCGTTAGCGGTAAGTGTAACATTGCCATCATTGACATGCTATTATTGTGGAGATACTGTAATTAGTTGTGATTCGCATATGGTGTGTTCTACGGAAATGCATTTGTTTGATAATGATTTATTAATCTCTCCGCAGTTGATGGAAATCCTTAGTATTTTCAAAGCTACCGAAATTAATTGTTCTATTAATGATGATTTTATTATCTTTGAAACAGCGAATGATTTAGTGTATGCTCCTATTATTGAAGGTGTTGATACATATCCTGCAGACGCATTGAATAGTTTATTGAACGGTGAATTTCCATCAATGTGTAAAATTAATCGTGACGATGTATTATCACTTCTTGACCGTTTATCGTTGTTTGTTGGTAGTTATGATAAAAAATTGATTTATTTAACATTCACAAATGAGGGTGTGATGTTTAATAGTAAAAAAATGAGTGGTTCGGAGTTAGTACCGTATATTGAATCTGAAAACTTTTCTGATTATACTTGCGCTGTTGATATTAATATGCTACAATCGCAGTTACAAACACAATCTAATGAAACTATTACAATGTATTATGGCTCAGATGTGGCTATTAAGTTTGTATCAGAAGGGGTTACTCAGTTAGTTGCATTGGCGAATGAGGAATAAGTATGGCACGAAGCAGAGCGCTAATAAATGTTTTAAATATGGTAAATCAGGATGAAAAGCCTGTTGAAAAACAATTTTTAGATGATTTGAGAGCAAGTATTGAAATTGAAGACCAAAAAGGGTCACGAAAACCGTCACAAACGTACAAACCGTCTTCATTGCACTGTATACGAAACATGTATTATCAAAGAGTTGGTGTAGAGGCTTGCGGAGACCGTTCGTCAAGTGAGTTAGTTGGTATTTGTGAAAGTGGTAGTGACCGACACGAGAGGCTACAAATGGCTGTAGCCTCTATGTGTGATAATGGTATTGATTGCGAATATGTCGATGTTGCGGAATATGTTAAGACACATAATTTACCAGACATTGATATTGTTTCAAAACAAGGCATGGAAACAAAACTGTTTAATAAAAAACTATGTATTAGTTTTCTGTGTGATGGTATTATTCGATATAAAGGTAAGTATTATATCCTTGAAATTAAGACTGAAACGAATAATAAGTTTTGGAGCAGGGAAAATGTAAATCCTGACCAT
>CALFIZ010000122.1 GCA_937877575.1 uncultured Marinilabiliales bacterium
CCAATTCATTCTGGAGTCTTGGCAATCGTTTTGTCGCAATATCAAGATAAAACGTTTTCATATTTTTATGTTTAATGGTAAAGGCTGCCATTCATAATGGTAGCCTTTTTTTATAAAAACCCATACAAATGATATTACTTGGAGTTATAGGAGGACAGGAGATTCTCTTTATCGCAGTTGTCGTTCTGATTCTCTTTGGCGGCAAGAAGATACCTGAACTCATGCGTGGAATCGGCAAAGGAGTCAGGGAATACAATAAAGCTGTCAACGACATCAAAGACCAAATAAATGATATTAATGAAGATATCAACGACATGAATCCAAAAAGCTCCATTGCTAAAGATAAACCTGAAGCAAACAAAGAATGAAAGAAGGCACCTTTTGGGAACATTTGGAAGAACTAAGATGGACAATAATAAGGATTATTATTGTCGCTGTAGTACTCACTGTTGCCATATTCTCATTTAAGGACTTCGTTTTCAACAATATTATTTTTGCGCCATGTGACGGTAACTTTGTGACATATCGCATATTATGCAATCTTGGCGACATGCTGAGGATGCCGAAAATATGCCCGGACATTGAAAGTATCAGCATCATAAACATCAATCTGTCGGCGCAGTTAATGGTACATCTGAGCACTGCGTTTTATCTTGCACTGATTGTGTCCTTTCCCTACATTGTCATAGAGTTGTGGCTGTATGTATCTCCGGCACTTTACGTCAACGAGAAGAAACCCGCCATAAAGGGAGCGGTATCCTTTGTCATTCTGTTTTTCTCAGGAGTACTTCTCGCCTACTATGTGATTTTTCCCCTGACGCTTAATTTTCTCGGCAACTATCAGGTCAGCGATGCCGTTCCCAATCAGATTTCCCTTAATTCATACATTTCGACTTTCAACACATTGTTATTCATGATGGGGTTAGTCTTTGAGATGCCGGTAGTAGGTTATTTCTTCGGGAGAATAGGAGTATTGCAGGCTGATTTTCTGAAACAATACCGTAAAATAGCCGTGGTCGTAGTGCTTGTTCTTGCCGCGTTAATCACACCGAGCACCGACATTTTCACCATGATGATAGTAGCGTTGCCGCTGATGATGCTTTACGAATTGACAATTGCGGTTGTCAGGAGTGTAAACAAAAAAAGCGGTCAGCAAGTTAATGCCGACCGCTATTAATTAACAAATAATTCGTTATATTATCGGTTATGCACCGAGAATAAGTCTGTAGAAAGATTTAACTTTCAGTTCTTTGTCAACTGATTTGATATACTCTGAAACAGAGATTTTACCGTCGCGTACGAAGATTTGATCGAGAAGGGTGTTTTCCTTGAAGAACTTTTTCAGTTTACCTTCAGCGATTTTGTCAACCATATTTTCAGGTTTGCCTTCCTGACGGACCTGTTCGCGAGCTATTTCCATTTCTCTTTCGATAACATCAGCAGGGATTGACTGTTCATCCACAGCGATAGGAGCCATAGCGGCAACCTGCATAGCCAATTCGTGAGCGACAGTATTGCTCTGTTCACCGGCCTTATTCATAGCGACCAGTGTAGCGACTCTGTTGCCGAGGTGGTTATAAGCGTTAACGAGTTCCGATTCGAGGTACAGATAGTGGGCGAGAGTATTCTTTTCACCTGTTTTACCTGTATTTTCGATTATACGGTCAGCGACTGTAACGCCATCGATTATTTGGTTATTGAGGTCTTCGAGAGATGTGATATGATTAGCGATTGCAACATCAACGATAGCGTTGGCAAGGTTCATGAAATCAGGTGTGTTAGCCACGAAGTCAGTTTCGCAGTTAAGCATAATCATAGCGCCGAAAGTTCCGTCAGCGGAAACCTTAGCAACGATTTTACCTTCATTTGCATCTCTGTCAGCTCTTTTGGAAGCGACTTTCTGTCCTTTTTTACGCAGGATGTCAATAGCTTTCTGGACATCGCCTTCAGCTTCAACGAGGGCGTGTTTGCAGTCCATCATGCCGGCACCGGTCATTTTACGAAGTTCATTAACTTGTGATGCTGTTATATTCATTGTATGGATTTTTAAAGGTTAATAATTATTTGGCTGAACGTCTTCTTCTTTGTTGTCTTTTGTTCTCATCGTTAGCGTCTTCGCTATTTTCGTCCTCGAAGTTGTCGGAATCGTTTTCGTTTTCCTCGTCTGTTTCGACTGCATCTTCCTCCTCACGTTTCTCCTTGTCGAGTTTACGTTCGTCGAGACCTTCCTGAATAGCGTCGCACATAGCTTTAACAATGAGTTCTATTGATTTTGCAGCATCATCGTTAGCAGGGATTGGGAAATCAACCAGGTTAGGATCGGCATTGGTATCCACGATAGCGAAAGTAGGGATACCGAGTTTCTTGGCTTCTGCGACAGCAATATGTTCTTTGATAATATCGACTACAAAGAGAGCTGATGGAAGTCTGTTCAGTTCAGAGATACTTCCGAGGTTTTTCTCGAGTTTTGTTCTTTCACGCTCAATCTGCAATTTTTCACGTTTAGAGAGGTTTTTATAGTTACTTGAAGCCATTTGTCTGTCGATAGCCGACATTTTGCGGACAGCCTTGCGGATAGTGGCGAAGTTGGTGAGCATACCGCCCGGCCAGCGTTCTGTAACGTAAGGCATATTGACGTTTTTAACTACATCAGACACAACATCTTTAGCCTGTTTTTTTGTAGCCACAAAGAGGACTTTCTTACCGGAGTGAGCTATCTGTTTGAGAGCAGCAGCAGCCTCATCTATTTTGGCTTGTGTTTTGTATAAATCAATAATGTGGATACCATTGCGCTCCATGAAGATATAAGGAGCCATGTGAGGATTCCATTTTCTCTTAAGGTGGCCGAAGTGCACACCTGCCTTAAGAAGATCGTCAAAATTTGTTCTTGGCATTTTAGTTTACTTTCTTTAATTGGTTAATAATTAAACGCAACCACAGAGTAGCATTCGTATAGAATGGTCTCTGTGATTTAGATACTAAACTATTATTATCTATTATCCTAACGTTTACTAAATTGAAATCTCTTACGAGCCTTAGGCTGACCCGGTTTTTTACGTTCAACAACGCGAGGGTCACGATGGAGGAAACCGTTTGATTTGAGTATCGGACGGTATTCTTCCTTATTGACTTCGCAGAGAGCTCTTGCAATGGCAAGACGCAATGCTTCAGCCTGTCCTTTGAAACCGCCGCCGTCAAGATGAACATACATGTCAAACTGACCTTCGGTGTTGGTGACAGCTAAAGGCTGATTTACGATATAGCGAAGTGTGGCCAATGGAAAATAGTTTTCCAAATCCTTCTTGTTGATAACGATCTTGCCGCTACCTTCCTTCATGTAAAGGCGAGCAACAGCAGCTTTTCTTCTGCCTATTGTATTAACAACTTCCATTTCTATTATTTAATAATTGTATTGATATCAATGCTACGAGGTTTCTGAGCTTCGTTCTTATGTTCGCTGCCTGCGTAAACCTTCAAATTTCTGAGAAGAGCTGCTCCTAATCTGTTCTTTGGGAGCATGCCTTTAACAGCATGTCTTACTACAAAAGTAGGATCCATCTTCATAACTTCACTTACAGTTCTTGTTCTCTGTGAGCCAGGATAGCCGGAATGACGCATGTATTCCTTGAGATTATACTTCTGGCCTGTCAATTTCACCTTCTCGGCGTTGATTACTATTACGTTGTCTCCACAATCTACGTGTGGTGTGTAACATGGTTTGTGCTTGCCTCTCAGCAAGAATGCAACTCGTGTCGCAAGACGGCCTAAAACCTGTCCCTCTGCGTCCACTACCAACCATTCCTTGTTCGCGGTATCTTTCGTTACCGATAATGTTTTATAACTTATTGAGTCCATCTTTAATTGATTTCTAACTATACTCTTTAACTCTCTAAAAATCGGACTGCAAAGGTACAACATTTTTTTATATTGTATATGAATTTTGAAAATTTTTTTATCTTTGCAGAATTATTCAAAATAACAATGTCTATCAGCATCAGAAACATAACCAAGGTATATGGCGAACAAAAAGCCCTCAACAACGTTTGCATAAACATTGACAAAGGTGAGATAGTCGGACTTTTAGGCCCCAATGGTGCCGGCAAGTCAACCCTGATGAAAATATTGTGCTGTTATATTGAACCGACCGAAGGCACAGCAGACGTCTGCGGCTACAATATTGCAGCAAATCCCTTGGAAATCAAGCGTCTCATCGGCTACCTGCCCGAAAGCAACCCTCTCTATCCCGACATGTACATAAGGGAATATCTCGAATATGTTGCCAATATATATAAGGTATCGGATAGGCAGAAACGCATTGACGAGGTGATGGAGGTGACAGGACTGAACCCCGAAAGGAAAAAACACATCAGCCAGCTGTCGAAAGGCTACAGACAAAGGGTCGGACTTGCGCAGGCTTTGATACACGACCCGCAGGTACTCATCCTCGATGAGCCCACCACAGGATTGGACCCGAACCAGCTAACCGAAATCCGTTCGCTGATTAAATCAATCGGAAAAAACAAAACCGTTATCCTCTCCACACACATCATGCAGGAAGTCGAAGCAATATGCAACAGGGTTACCATTATTAATAAAGGTGTAATCATTGCCGATGACTCAACCGAAAACATAATGTCATCACAAAAAGGGTTTTCCCTTGATGTGGAACTCAAGAAACCATGCCCGAAAAATCCTTTTGATAATATTGAAGGAATCAACAGAATAAAAGTGCTGCACGATGACGCCAAATCCCTTAAACTGAACATACAGTTCAAATCCGAGGAAGACATGCGTGACAGAATGTTCAGCCATATCATCCAGAAAGGCTACACCCTGCTGTCAATGACTATCCCTGAGAAAAAACTTGAGGAAGTGTTCATTGACCTGGTAAAATAAGGCATGAAGAAAATATTTTTTCAAAACAACTTCTTATAAAAGAAAAATTTATATCTTTGCAGCCCAAAATTTAAGGAGATTATATCATGGCAAAAAAGAACAAAGACGCGCGTATTCAGGTAATACTTGAATGCACAGAACAGAAGGCCTCCGGAGTTCCTGGTATATCAAGGTATATCACCACCAAGAACAAGAAGAACACACCGGAACGTCTTGAACTGAAAAAGTACAACCCGTACTTGAAGAGAGTTACAGTACACAAAGAAATCAAATAAGTTGAATTATGGCAAAGAAAACCGTTGCAACATTGAGAACAGGATCTAACAAGAATTTTGCTAAGGTCTTTAAGATGGTGAGATCACCGAAGACAGGTGCTTACTACTTTGATGAAAAGATGGTTCCACAAGAAAAAGTTGAGGAATATCTGAAAGAAAAAAATTAATTAATCATTATTTAACAAATTATGCCAGCAAGAATCAGATTACAGAGAAAAGGTAAAAAGGGACAACCTTTTTATCAGATAGTTATTGCGGATGGTCGTGCACCACGAGACGGAAAATATATCGAGAGAATTGGCACGTATAATCCCCTGACAATACCAGCAAAAATAACTATTGACGACGAACGCGCCATTTATTGGCTCCAGGCAGGCGCACAACCTACCGACACAGTAAGAAACATCTTATCCTACAAGGGCGTTCTTCTTAAGAACCACCTTCAGATAGGAGTTAAGAAAGGTGCTATTACCCAAGCCGTTGCCGATAACAGATACAATGAATGGCTTCAGGCTAAGGAGGCCAAGATAGCTGCTATAGCAAAGAAGAAAGAGACATCAGACCGTAATGTTCAGAAATCAAGATTAGAAGAAGAAAAGAAAATTAACGAAGCTCGCGCAGAAGTCCTCGCAAAGAAAGCAGCTGAAGAAGCAGCAAAGAAAGCCGCTGAACTCGCTGCCGCTCAGGCTGAACAGGAAGCTGCCGCTGCCGCTGAGGCCGCTGCCGCTGAAGTTGCAGCTGCTGAACCGGCACAGGAAACTCCAGCTGAACCGACACAGGAAACCCCTGCTGAAGTTAACGCTTAATCTGTCTTTAAACATAATGAAAAGTCGTCCTTACCCGACGACTTTTTTTTTCGTTATCACATAATATTTGAATATGCTCAGGAAAGATAACTTCGTGAAAATCGGCAGAATAAAGAAAAAAGTCGGTAAGGGAAATGAATATGTCATGACGCTCTCAACAGACCTCGACATATTCTCCGTTCTCGATGACACCCTCTTTGTCGATATAAACGGCTGCGACCTGCTCCCTATCTTTCCGGAATTGTACTCCGAACAGTCACCAAGAAACATTAAAATCAGATTCAACGACATAAACAACAACGGCACATATCTCAATAAAGACGTCTATGTGCCGAAAGAACTCCTCGACGGCTTGGAAGTGCAAGTCACCGACATGGATCTGATCGGCTGGAATGTCTATGACACGAAAGCAGGATACATAGGCAAAATCGTTGACACCATCGTATCCTCGCAACAGGCAGTGCTTATTGTCAGCCGCTCGAAAGAAGGCACCGATGAAATCATGATTCCACTACATGAAGACCTGATTGAAAGCTCAAATATTGAAGAGAAATCCATTACCTTCAAACTGCCTGACGGACTTCTTGACATCAACGACTCAAAATACGAAACAATATGACCACAAGCGAAATAATAACTATAGGTGACGAATTGCTTATAGGTCAGGTTCTCAATACCAACGTGGCGTGGATCGCACAACAGCTCAGCGCTTTGGGAATCAACATATTACGTGATGTCACAGTCGGCGATGACGAAAATGAAATACTCAGGACCTTAAAGGAATGCTACTCCGAATGTGATGTGGTAATCGTCACCGGAGGCTTGGGCCCGACAAAAGATGACATAACAAAAGGCTGTGCCTGCAAACTATTCAACTGCGGACTGGCTTTCAACGAAGAGGCGTTTCAGAACGTGGTCAGCAGATTCAGCGCACTTGGATATGAAATCACTGAAAACAACAGGATGCAGGCAATGGTTCCTGACAAATGCATTCCGTTGCAGAACCATAACGGAACCGCACCAGGTATGCTTTTCAAAGAAAATGTTGACGGCAAAACCAAGATAATGGTGTTTCTTCCGGGGGTCCCTTTGGAAATGAAAGGTCTGATTGAAGACTATGTTCTTGATATTCTTAAAGATACGTACCAAAACAATGGTTTATACTACAGAACTGTCCTAACACAGGGAAAAGGCGAATCATTCATTGCCGAAATCATAAAAGACTGGGAGGCCGCTCTGCCTGAGAATGTCAAACTTGCATATCTTCCGCAATACGGAAGCGTAAGACTGAGAATCACTGCATACGGCAGCAACTTGGAGGAGAATAAAGTCATCGTCAACCGGGAACTTGAGAAACTCGTAAAACTCATTCCCGAATGGGTTTACGGCTATGATGACGACACCATAGAACATGCCGTAGGCGTGCTTCTGAAAAAGGACAACCTTACCATTGCAACGGCTGAAAGCTGTACAGGAGGCAACATAGCCCACCATTTGACTCTCGTCCCTGGCAGTTCCGATTATTTCAAAGGAGCAATTGTTGCCTATTTCGAAGACATAAAAAATGACGTTCTCGGAGTGAAAAAGGAAACAATATCCAAATATGGAGTGGTAAGCAAAGAAACGGCGGAAGAGATGTCACAATGTGCAAGGAAGCTGATGAATACCGATGTGGCAATAGCCACGACAGGTTATGCGGGACCGGGTGGAGGAGATGAAAAGAGTCCGGTCGGAACCGTATGGATTTCGGTTGCAGGACGAAATTTCGGGACAAGTGAGATGTTCCATTTCGGGACAAACAGAGAAATAAATATTAAAAGAACAACATACAATGCCTTGAAGATGGTTTATAACTGTCTAAGAGACAAAAAGTTATAGTATCGAAACATAATAAAAAAATTTTTAAGCAAAAAATTGAATTTTAGAAAAAAAAGTGCGAAATTTGCACCGTTTTTTAAAATAGTAAAAAAGGGAGAATTAAAATGTCAAAGATTTGTCAACTTACAGGTAAAAGGGTAATGAGCGGAAACAATGTTTCCCATTCACATATAAAAACAAGAAGGAAATTTTATCCCAACCTTCAGAACAAGAAATATTATCTTCCTGAGGAAGATTGCTGGATTCAATTGAGGCTTTCAACTTCTGCAATGAAGGACATAAACAAGAAAGGTTTATCAAAGGTATTGAAAGAAGCAGAACAGAAAGGTCTTATCATAATAGATTAATATACAAAACAGAAATAAACTTCATAACTTTAAGTGTGTGTTGTAATAGTTGATTTTTGGGAGGGCTGTCGTGAGACAGTCCTCTTTTTTTTTACCTACAGTTTGGCATCATCGGACACCCAGCGGCGGATTGAGTAAATCATGGCTTCCAGCTGCATCATAAACACACGTTTCTCTTTGCTTGGAGCATAAACGAAGGAATCTATTGTGAGGACTTTGTTGTTAACGGTATCAACGATGGTATAATTGAGAAATGTCCCCCCCATGTAATCGCCTTCACAGTCCCAGGCACCACGCGACTCGATTGCATAAAGTCCGTTGAGGCTGACCTCCTTGCATGAAACAGGGAACTCATCGGAAACCTTGGCATACGAGCCTTCAATAGTTGCAGGGACA
Source organism: uncultured Marinilabiliales bacterium (assembly GCA_937877575.1). Taxonomy (GTDB): domain Bacteria; phylum Bacteroidota; class Bacteroidia; order Bacteroidales; family BM520; genus RGIG7150. The sequence continues at coordinate 8,599 of CALFIZ010000122.1, forward strand.
TACTGTTGCGTCATCAGATTGCGCTTCAGTTTGATATATCCAGGAGACAGCTGATTTTCAGTAACATAATCCTCATTGTAAATAAGAAAATCGGTACTTGTCCTGTCAGTTTCACTGCGAAGCCACATAAAGTCGTCATAGTTCTTTGCAATTCTGAAACCGGTGGTAATGTTGAAAGTGTAGCCGAATTTCTCCCCTACCTTCTTTATGACATCCCTGTTCAAAGCCGACGAATAATAAACGTTAAGTTTTTCCTTCTCGATTTCGTAATAGGATTTCAGCATCTGGTCTTTATATTTGCCGAAGAGGTCAACGACTGACTCCGTTGTTGGTCCCGTCAGCGTAAACACGCGCTGAGGCTTGGCCCACAAGTCCTTCTGTGTGCCGCCTTTGGCCTCAGAGCCTGGATTGACTTCAACTATGAGGATACTTTTTGAGAAATTGAACATCCTGTTCTGGTCAAGAGTTGCCCTGTTGATATGAAGAAGTTTATATAGCGGTTCTATCATCAGCATGGTGGGATCATTCTGACCGAAGAAACTGCGGATTGTGTCACCGACAGGTCCGTCCCAAACTTTGTCGGTACATACAACAACAAGTTCATAGGTATTACCCATTGAGCCGGGTACCGCCGGGCCTTTCGTCTCTTTGCAGGAAGTTGCAAGAAGAGCCGATAGTAATAACGTGACAATCAAATATTTTCTCATTTTCATCGTTAATTAATCAGTTATAAAACTATGTGCAAAAGTACATTTTTTAATTTAAAAAACCCCTCCTTTTGTAATTTCAATCTTGATGGAACACAAAAATATCATATTACTCATCTGTTTTACGTCAATACTATTGCTGACGACGCATACACATTGTTTGGCACAGAATACAGCCGACTCATCACGGCCACACATATTCATCGGAGACTCAACAAGGTACGACTCAGTCAATTTGTCGAAATACGTCACAGTTGATTCAATAAAATACGTGGCTCCCGACTTGGAATTCAACCTTTCAGATTCACTGTTTTTTGAAAGAATAGAAACGCTGAACACGGAATTGTTTCGTTCGAGGATGGAGTTCATTGCCGACTCATCGTACATCACAACTTACAATTATTCAAAAAACACGATACCCAGATTTGATGAATCTGTATATAAACATCGTTTTGAAGAACTTGACGCCTCCACACCTATCAAATTGGAATACAACAATATAGTCAGAAAATACATAGACCGCTACACAATAAATGGTAAAACTTATACTGAAAAGCTGTTGGGACTGACAACTTATTATTTCCCGATAATTGAGGAAATTCTAATAAAATACGAGCTTCCGATAGAACTGAAATATTTGTCTATAATAGAGTCAGGACTGAATCCTAACGTTACATCATCAAGGGGTGCCAAGGGGTTGTGGCAATTTATGCCAAGTACGGGGAAATTATACGGACTGAGATCGACATCCTACATTGACGACAGACTCGATATTATAAAATCGACCGAGGCCGCATGTCTTCATTTGAAAGATTTGTACGACATATACGGCGACTGGCTCTTGGCATTGGCCGCGTACAATTCAGGTGTAGGCAATGTAAATAAGGCTATTAACCGCTCAGGCGGAAAGAGAGACTATTGGCAAATTTACTTGTTTTTACCAGGTGAAACCCGAAACTACGTTCCGGCATTTTCAGCATTGAGTTATGTCTGCGCTTATCATTCAGAACACAACCTGAGACCGCAGATACCTCAGTTCACATTTTTCGATGTGGATACTGTGATTGTCAATAAAGTCATATCTTTCAATCAAATAAACAAAGAAATCGGCACTTCAGTCAAAGATTTGGAGTTTCTCAACCCCGAATACGTCAGAAAGGTCGTTCCCGGTTCAAAAGATAATCCTTGCATAATAGTTCTTCCTGCCAACGATGCCGTGGCATTTGCTGTGCAATATCAAAAAGAACAAGCAACGACAGAAGATGGAAAAAAATCGACGGCAAACATGCAGTCAGACAATTCATCAACAGACAGCACTGAAGAGCTGATTTATATAGTAAAAAAGGGTGACAACCTTAGCACAATAGCGAAAAAAAATCATACAACAGTAAAAAAGATAATGGAGGCCAGCAATCTAAAAAGCGATAAGCTGAAGATTGGCCAGAAATTAAAACTCAGATAATATGAAAAAGAATGTGGCACTAATAGCCGGAGGCTATTCCGGTGAATATGAAATCTCAATAATGAGCGGACAGCAGATAGCTGAACATATTGACAATGAACGTTTTGTCACTTACCTTATCATTGTGACAAAAAACAATTGGTATTACACTGACGAAGAAAACAACAGATATGAGATTGATAAAAACGACTTTTCACTGACCATAAAAGGAAAGAAAATCAAATTCGATGTGGCTTACATGATAATCCATGGGGTACCTGGAGAAAACGGACAGCTGCAAGGATACCTTGATTTGATGGGTATTCCCTACACCGGCTGCGACATGTATGCATCGGCAGCCACATTCAACAAATATTATTGCAAGTCAATTGCCGCTTCAGTAGGCATTCCGACTTCAAAATCATATTTTCTTACAAGAAACGAATATGATGTGGATGCAATTATAGAAAAAGTCGGACTTCCATGTTTCGTAAAGCCAAACAAAAACGGTTCAAGTGTCGGAATAACAAAGGTTTATGAGAAAGACAAACTTGGTGAAGCCATAGACAACGCATTTGCAGCCGACAACGAAGTCCTTATTGAAAATTTCGTCAAAGGACGTGAATTTGCCTGTGGAATATTCAACAAAAAAGGAATCAACATAGTACTGCCCGTCACCGAAATCATAGCAAAGAATGACTTTTTCGACTACGAGGCAAAATACACAAGCGGCAAATCGGATGAGGTGACACCCGCCGACATTGACGAAGAAACGGCAGCCACAATTTCTGCATATACCAACCTAATGTATGAGACTCTGCACTGCAAGGGACTTGTAAGGGTTGACTTCATTGCCACTGATGAGGAAGTCACATTCCTCGAACTCAACGCCATACCGGGCATGTCGGCAGCCAGCATCATTCCAAAGCAACTCGGATGCTACGGCATGGAGATGAAAGAATTAGTCAATTTACTCCTTGATGAAGCACTCAATTCGAAATAGCATACCGAATTCCCTCACTACGCTGAACATCGTTTCAGGTTTTATCGGCATAGTCTTCATTTTGCGGTTCAACCAGCCGAGGATGGGCATACTGTTCATGTTCATAGCAGCATTTTTCGACCTTATTGACGGATTGTCGGCAAGATTACTGAAGGCAACATCGGATATAGGTAAAGAGTTGGATTCACTGTGCGATATTGTTTCCTTCGGAGTACTTCCGGGTACACTGATGTTCGACTTTTTATGCAATTTCACGTCAGAATTCACAGGTATGGGAAGATTCATTCCGTTCATTTCGCTGCTGATACCTGCATTCACGGCTTTACGGCTTGCCATCTTCAACACTAACGAACAGTCGCTCAAAACCTTCAACGGACTGTCATGCCCGATTGCTGCAGCCATTTTTGCAGCGATAGTCCTGAATTCACATACCATGCCGATACTACAGTCCATGTCTCCCCCATGGGCAATATGCATAATTACAGCCATCATACTGCTGCTGTGTATCCTTATGATTTCAAAAGTCAGATTTCTCACAATGAAATTCAAGACGTTTTCTTGGAAAGACAACTACTTAACCTATCTCTTTGCAGTTGCTGCCGCCATATTACTGACAACATTCGGATTTGATGCAATACTCTATGGTTTAGTACTTTACATAATAATATCATTAATATTTGCAAACAGACAGTCCTGAAAGCATAACAAATTGATTATCCACAAGTTATAAACTTCATAATTGAATAAAAATGGCAATGGTTACGGAAGGCTACATGCCTTATCTTGGTTACAAGACATATTACAGAATCGTTGGTGAGAAGAAGAACAACGGGAAAGCCCCCCTGCTCTGTCTTCACGGCGGTCCCGGTTCGGCTCATAATTATTTCGAAGTACTTGACTGCATCGCAGATATTGACGGGCGTCAGGTTATCATGTATGACCAAATCGGATGCGGCAACTCATATCTCGACGGACATCCGGAGTTATGGAACCAGGATGTTTGGTTGGATGAGTTGGAAGCGCTGAGAAAGTATTTAGACATTGACGAGTGTCATATCGTCGGACAGTCGTGGGGCGGGATGCTGCAGATTTGCTATGCTGTTGAACGCAAACCCGAAGGTATAAAGTCGTATATCATTTCCAGCGGTCATCCGAGCAGCAGTCTTTGGGAAAGAGAGGGACTGAGAAGGATTAAGTTCATGCCGCAGGACATGCAGGCTGCAATCAACCATGCTTTGGAAACGCACGATTTTACAGGTGCTGCTTACGATGCAGCTGTTGCCGAATACATGAAACGATACTGTGATTATCCGGTAACGGAAAAGTCTCCTGAATGTCTGACGAGACCGAAAAAGTTCGGTAGCGAGGCTTACCTTTACGGCTGGGGACCTAACGAATTTGCACCGACAGGGACATTGAAGGACTTCGAGTATGTTGACCGGCTCGGAGAAATCACGATACCGTCACTTATCGTCAGCGGAATTTCCGACCTTTGTTCACCGTTGGTAGCCAAAACGATGTACGATGGCATTCCTAACAGCAGGTGGGAATTATTCGAACATTCCCACCACATGTGTTTCGTGGAAGAAAACGAGAAGTACGTCAAAATGGCCATTGAGTGGATGAGAGAGCATGACTAATCCATACTTCTCTTTTACCACAGTTTTGCACGTTTCTCAGGTGCTAACCACATAGCATTGTCTTCCTGGATATTGAAGGCATCGATAAATTCAGTGATATGAGGCAAAGTGCCGTTGACACGCCATTTGCCAAGTGAATGCACATCGTTATTGGTAAGATTTATGATTTGTTCCTTAGTGATATTGCTTGCCCATACATTTGCGTATGCAAGGAAGAAACGCTGTTCCGGAGTGAAACCGTCCATCTCACCTTTATTAATCTGACCGTTATCCTTGGCAATCTGCATGGCCTTGTAACTGATATGCAGTCCGCCGTTGTCGGCAATGTTCTCTCCGAGGGTGTACGCACCGTTACCGTATGTTTCCGGGTCATCCAACACCTTGATGCCATTGAACCAGTCAACAAGAACCTGCGCATTATTCTTGAAATTATCGGCATCGCTTTCCAACCACCAGTTGTTGAGATTACCGTCTTTGTCGTATTGTCTGCCCTGATCATCGAAACCGTGAGTCATTTCATGGCCTATTACAACGCCTATGGCGCCATAGTTGGCTGCATCATCAGCATTCATGTCGAAGAATGGAGGCTGCAGGATACCTGCAGGGAAACAAATCTCGTTAGTCGTCGGGTTATAATAAGCATTGACCGTCTGCGGTGTCATTCCCCATTCGCTCTTGTCGGTAGGCTTGTTAATCTTGGAAAGCATATAATCCATATCGAAAGTATTGCTACGTATGATATTTGCCAAATAGCTGTCATTCTTGATTTCCAAGTTGCTATAGTCACGCCATTTGTCGGGATAACCGACTTTGACAAGGATGGCATTGAGTTTTTCGTGAGCGAGGTCTTTGGTCTGTTGTTCCATCCAAGTGGCGTCTGAAATACGCTGGGCAAAGGCTTCCTTGAGGTTGTTCACAAGCGTTATCATACGGTCTTTGGCTGTCTGCGGGAAATATTTGGCGACATACATCTGCCCAACGGCCTCACCCATAGCACCGTTAACAGCATTCTGAACACGTTTCCAGCGAGGACGCTGCTGTGTGACACCGCTCATGGTTGTACCGTAGAAAGCAAAGTTGGCATTTACGAAATCCTCACTGAGATATGCAGCAGAACCGTTTATCACCTGCCATGCATAGTAAGCTTTCAAATTCTCAATGTTCTCTGTTGACAACAAATCAGACACCGCTTTCATATAAGTCGGCATAGCATTGTTGAAAGTGTCAATTTCCAAGCCCAAAGATTTGAAATAGTTACCATAATGGATGTTCGGAGCGTCTTTTTCGGCATCAGCGAGTGACATCTTGTGGAACGTCTCCATAGGGTTACGAAGTAACAACTTGTCAATCTGCGCCTTAGCTATTTTAGTTTCTGTTGACATCACCATTTCGGCAAGGACATTGGCAGGAATAGTCACAAGTTCAGGATAGCCGCTGTTTGAGAACTGCTTGTTCAGCAATTCCATGTAAGCTTTACGAATGTCTTTATTTTCGTCTTTCAAGTAATAGTCACGATCGCCCATGCCGAGACCGGTCTGATATATCCATCCGATCTGCATTGCAGCGTTGCTCATATCAGCTTCGCTGAAAAGGACGAAAAAAGGATAAGCCCCCTGGTGATGCAGCTCAGGCAGCGCTTTAATCAGTTCGTCACGTGTCTTGAAGCCGGCAATTTCCTGCATAAAAGGCTTGATAGGCTCCGCACCTTGCTTTTCAATGGTGACAGTGTCCATCCCCACGTTGTAGAGTGTGGCAATTTTGTCAGCGATGCTGCCTTTTTCGTTTTGTGCAGCAGCAAGACTGTCGATGAGAGACTTCATCTGTTCCTGATTGTCTTCGTAGAGCTTGTCGAAAGTGCCGTAGCGCGCATGTTCGGCATCCAAAGGATGGTTAGCCATCCAACCCCCGCAGGAATATTGGTAGAAGTTTTCCACAGGATTCGCTGTTTTGTCAAGATTGTCGGGATTTATACCCGAAGTAAGTTCTGCTTTTTTCTGACTGCAAGCAGTTAAGAGTACTAAACTCATAATGATGATTGATGATTTATTCATGATATATTAATTGATAATTTTCCATGTAATCAGCTTACATACAACATATTAAGGTCTGATAAAGTGCGGAAGTTCCTCCGGCAGTTCGATGGATATTTCCACCAGACCTCCGACCTTGCCGTCCTTTTTCCAGGCCGTCTGGTATATCAGCTTTTTGATGTTCTTGGCTTGTTTGTAGATGGTATAGACATTTGTTCCTCCCGTTGCCAGGAGTTTCTGTATTATTTCCCAAGAATGGGGGTTGTGACAGTCCTTTAGGTTTTTTCCTATGATGGAGCCGCCGTTTTTCACGTTAACCTCAACAGATTTGTCGTTCATGTATATTATCGTGCCTTTGTCATCACAGACTGTTACGGCACATGGCAATTCCTTTGCCCAATCGTATCCTTCCATTTTAACTAATTATTAAACATACTTTAATTAACCTATGACTGTGAGGGGCATCAGTTACTATCATTTCGGCAGGTGGAACGTATCAGACAGTTCAGCCATCTGTTCCGCCGTCATGCCATCAGGCTCAAAGCCCATCATTCGGGCATCCATGTAAATACAAGCGCTCTTGCACAATGTATCAACCATGTCGAAAGCCTGCATTACATCTTCTCCTACAGCAAAGACACCGTGTTTCTCCCACAGCACAACATCATAGTTGTCGGCCAATGTCTTTATCGTGGCCTCCGCAAGTTCAACTGAGCCGGGCAGCATATACGGCACTATGCCTAATCCGCGAGGGCAGAATGCCTTCGTCTCGGGAATCATGCTCCACAACAGATTTGTAAGCACATCTTTCTGCAAGAATTTGTTCGTATGACTCATCGCCACCAACTCTGTTGGATGGGTGTGCAGCGAGGCCTTATATGTCGAACCTTTACCTATAAGATAATCGTGTACCGCTAAATGCGACGGCAATTCCGAAGTAGGCATGACCACCTTGTCGGCAATGATTTCATAATGTTCGCAGTCATCGAGAATACGTATGACGGAGCCGTTTTCCATCGGCCAGCGGGCCAAGTCACGCATACGGCGGTTGGTGCCCTTACAGAAAAAATAACATCCTTTCAGATGCGGCATATACCCGGATGTTGGCAATGGTTCAGAAACAGCACGCATCTGTCGGATATCATCATTGACTAATTCAGTGACATTTACCACGATATTGCCGCCATTGCGTTCAGCCCAGCCCTTCTCCCAAAGATAACCTGCCACCTCAGCCACATCGCCAACGGCAGTTTTAAGTGCAGGACTGTTGTCTAAAATTGATTGCATATTATTTCAGTAATTGGGGTAAAAACGATGAAATTATAAGCACTGCCAAACCTAAAACCAAGATGGCGATAGTCTTCTTTGATGCGCCTTTCCATTCCTTCAGGATAATTCCCCAGACATTGGAGAAGACGACATTGAGCGACTGGAGAATGCACCACGAGAAGGCGATCAGAACCGGTGCTCCGACAAGGAATCCCTTGCCAAGACTTAGTCCGAAGAACTGACTATACCACAACAATCCCGCCAATGCGCAGAACAACAGGTTGTTACCCCATACACTGCCTTTCTTGTAATCACCCCATGTCTTGTTTTTGCTATTCTGATAGAAACAATATACGGCATTTGTGAGAAAACCTCCAATGGTTACCAACAGAGTTGCAGGCAATGAATGGAAAATTTCCTTCGTCTCGGGGAAAAACAAATTTCTTCCGAAGCCGAGACCAATGCTGAAACAAGCACTCATAAAACCTGCCAACAACGCCACTACGATGCCTTTGGTAAAATTGAACTCCTTAACCGTTTCTCCCCCACTTTCCTTTTGACTTCCGGCAATACCGATGATAGCGATGCCTAATAAAGTGACTGCCACACCGACAATTACAGGCCATGTTAATTCTTCAGGATGACCGGTGAAAAGAGGAGTCAGGATTGTACCCAAGCCGGCACATGTTCCCAACGCAATGGACTGTCCGAGCGACACACCGAGGTAACGCATTGATAGTCCGAATGTTAATCCTCCCACACCCCACAATACGCCAAAGAGCAT
>CALFIZ010000123.1 GCA_937877575.1 uncultured Marinilabiliales bacterium
AATGGTTATGAATACATAAAGGATGCCACTATTATTGACCCCAAGACAGACAGCAAGATGTCTGTTTATGCGAGTTTGCTTTATGAGCTTCGCAAGGCCAAAGGTATGACTGAGGAAGAGGCAAAGAAGAAAGCTCAGAATCCTCTTTATTTGGGTTGTTTGATGATTAAGAACGGTGATGCTGACGCTGAAGTTGCCGGTGCAATGAATGCAACTGGTGACGTGCTCCGTCCTGCATTGCAGATTGTCAAGACGTCTCCAGGCATATCAGTAGTGTCAGGTGCTTTCATTATGGTATTGAAGGATAATCCGTATGTTCCGGCAAATCTTCTTGTTTTCGCCGATTGTGCAGTATGTCCCAATCCGACGGCAGAGGAACTTGCACAGATTGCCATCTGTACTGCACGTACAGCAAAGGTTGTGGCACAGATTGATCCTATAGTCGCAATGCTCAGTTTCTCCACAAAGGGCAGTGCAAAGCATGAAATGGTTGACAAGGTTGTAGAGGCCACAAAAATCGCAAAATCAATGGATCCATCATTGGTTATTGACGGTGAGATGCAGGCTGATGCCGCTATCGTGCAGAAAGTCGGCTCAAGCAAGGCTCCGGGCAGCATAGTGGCAGGTCATGCCAACGTTTTGGTGTTCCCGTCGCTTGAAGCCGGCAACATCGGTTATAAACTTGTTCAGCGTCTTGCCGGTGCTGAAGCCATAGGCCCTATCTTACAGGGAATGGCAGCACCTATCAACGACTTGTCGCGCGGATGCTCTGTAAGTGATATAGTTAATGTTGTTTCAATTGCTGCAAACCAGGCAGCTGGACTTAAACTGTAATAATAACTCTATATGAAAATATTAGTAATCAACTGTGGAAGTTCCTCGATAAAATATCAGGTCTTCGACATGCCAAGCGAAAATGTGCTGGCAAAAGGTGTTGTTGAAAAAATCGGTCTTCCTGATTCTTTCATCAAACATGAAAAAATGGGATTCGACAAAAAGGTTGTCAATAAAGATATTCCTAATCACAAGGTTGGTATCAACACAGTACTCGAATGTCTTCTTGACCCTGTGATGGGCTGTCTGCATTCCATCAACGAAATAGGTGCAGTTGGGCATAGGGTGGTGCATGCAGGTGAAAAATACAGCGGCAGCGTAAGAATAACCGATGCTGTAATAGATGCTCTGACCGAATGCATTCATCTTGCTCCGTTGCACAATCCGCCTAATATCGAAGGCATCCGTGCAATGCAAACGCTTCTCCCTAACGTTCCGCAGGTTGCAGTCTTTGATACGGCATTTCATCAGACAATGCCTGAATATTCATACATGTATGCACTTCCTTACGAACTTTACACGAAATATGCTATCCGCAGGTATGGTTTCCATGGAACAAGTCACAGATATGTCTCCGCTCTCGGTGCAGAACTCGCAGGAATTGATTACACCAACTCGAAAATAATCACCTGTCACTTGGGTAACGGCAGTTCTCTTGCAGCAGTTAAGAACGGTAAGTCGATGGATACTTCAATGGGGCTGACACCTATTGAAGGCATTATGATGGGTACTCGTTGCGGCGACCTTGACATAGGTGCCGCTCTGACAATTGCCAATCTTGAACATCTTGACCTTGACGGATTAAGCAATCTCGTGAACAAGAAGAGCGGTCTGAGAGGCATATCCTGCATTTCATCTGATATGCGTGATATTGAGACGGCTGCAAATGAAGGCAACAAGAATTGCGTTCTTGCATTGGAGATGTTTGCGTACAGAGTCAAGAAATATATCGGTGCTTACGCAGCGGCAATGGGTGGGGTTGACCTTATCGTCTTCACCGGCGGTATTGGAGAAAACGATGCTTCGACAAGAGGCAGAATCATGGAAAATATGGAGTACCTTGGTATCGACTTCGATTTTGAGCTGAACGGTACGTCGCGCGGTACAAAGATGCTGTCGAGACCCGGTTCAAAAGTTAAGGTCATGGTAGTTGAAACCAACGAAGAACTCGTAATTGCACAGGATACATTCCATCTGCTATAGTGACCCTTGGAAATATACTCAAAAAAAAACGCCGCTCATTCGAGTGGCGTTTTTTTATCTGAGTTATGAAATCCATTACTCTTCTTCGAGAACTGATTCCGGGACATCCATGTTGTGGAAGACGTCAACAACGTCATCGTCATCCTCAAGCATGTCAACCATCTTGAGAACTGAGCGGGCAACATCTTCGCTTACTTTGACGGTATCGTTAGGGATACGGGCTATTTCAGCGCTGGTAGGTTCGATTTTGAGTTCTGACAGTTTGTTGATCATGTTACCATAGTCTTCGAAAGATGTGGTAATTG
>CALFIZ010000124.1 GCA_937877575.1 uncultured Marinilabiliales bacterium
TTTTTTTATACTTTTGCAGTTTATAAAAATATAATCAAATATCATACCAAAATTTACTATGGCAAAAGATTTTACAACAAGAGAAGATAATTATTCTCAATGGTATAACGAGCTTGTAAAGAAAGCCGACTTGGCAGAGCAGTCGTCTGTCAGAGGATGCATGGTCATCAAACCGTATGGATATGCTCTCTGGGAAAAGATGAAATCCATCATGGATGCAAAATTTAAGGAGACCGGGCACAGCAACGCATATTTCCCTTTATTCATTCCCAAATCATTTTTCAGCCGCGAAGCCGAACACGTCAGCGGTTTTGCAAAGGAATGCGCAGTAGTCACGCACTACCGCCTCAAAGTCGATGAAGGTTCCAACTCCATTGTGGTTGACCCTGAGGCAAGACTCGAAGAAGAACTGATAGTCCGCCCGACATCTGAAACTATAATTTGGGATTCATATCGCAATTGGATACACTCTTACAGGGATTTACCTATTTTAATAAACCAATGGGCAAATGTCGTCCGTTGGGAGATGCGCACAAGACTCTTCCTCCGCACCGCCGAATTTCTGTGGCAGGAAGGGCATACCGCACATGCAACCCGTGAAGAGGCCGTTGAAGAAGCTCAGAAAATGATTAACGTCTATGCTGATTTCGTGGAAAACTATATGGCCATTCCGGTTATCAAAGGTGTCAAAACACCGAATGAAAGATTCGCAGGCGCCATCGACACCTACTGCATCGAAGCTCTCATGCAGGACGGCAAGGCGCTTCAGGCAGGCACCTCCCACTTCCTCGGCCAGAATTTTGCCAAATCATTCGATGTGCAGTTCCTCGACAAGGACAACAACCTGCAATATGTTTGGGCAACATCCTGGGGCGTCTCCACACGTCTCATCGGTGCCCTTATCATGTCACATTCCGATGACAACGGCCTCGTACTGCCTCCGAAACTTGCTCCTATCCAAGTGGTCATAGTACCTATCTATAATAAATTGGAACAACTGCCTGCAGTGTCTGAAGTCGCCCTCAAAATCAAAAAGGAACTCGAAGCAAAAGGCATTTCAGTAAAATACGATGATGACGACAACAACCGACCGGGCTGGAAATTCCACGAATATGAATTCAAGGGGGTTCCTGTAAGACTCGCCATCGGACCCCGTGACATCCAGAATAACACCATTGAAGTTGCACGCCGCGACACCCTCACCAAGGAGTCAATGCCTATAGACGGCATCGCCGACAACGTGGCAAAACTTCTTGACGACATCCAAAGCAACCTGTTCAAACTCGCACTCGAAAGACGCGAACAGATGACTCATGAAGCCAATACTTGGGATGAATTCTGCGAACTGATTGAAAAAGGCGGCTTCGTCCTGGCACACTGGGACGGCACCACCGAAACGGAAATCGCCATCAAGGAAAAAACCAAAGCCACCATCAGAGTCCTTCCTTTCGAATACACCCCGGAAGAAGGCAAATGTATCCTCACAGGAAAACCAAGCCACAGAAGAGTGATATTCGCAAGAGCATACTAACCCGTCATATTATGCAAGACAAACATTTTCAAGAACTTCTCGATATAATGGACCGTCTGAGAGTCGAATGTCCATGGGATAAAAAACAGACATTCGACTCCATCAGATGCAATACAATAGAAGAAACTTACGAACTTTCCGATGCAATCATCGAAAAGGACTATCCGGAAATCAAAAAGGAACTCGGCGACCTTCTTCTGCACGTCGTCTTCTATTCCAAAATGGGCTCCGAACTCTCAGGCGATGATTACTTCGACATCAACGATGTCACAAAAGGCATCTGCGAAAAACTTATCCGACGCCATCCCCATATCTACGGCCCAGTCACGGCCAACTCCCCGGAAGACGTCCTGCAAAACTGGGAAAAGATCAAAATCCAAAGCGAAAAAAGGAATTCCGTCCTTGAAGGCGTTCCAAAATCACTGCCGGCCATGATTAAAGCATACAGAATCCAGGAAAAGGCACACGGCATCGGCTTCGACTGGAACAATAAGGAGCAGGTATGGGACAAAGTTCAGGAAGAACTTGGAGAACTGCAAACCGAGATAAAAGCTGACGACAACAGGGAAAACCTTGAGATGGAATTCGGAGATGTGCTCTTCGCACTCATTAACTACGCCCGCTTCCTCAACATCAACCCTGAGGATGCCCTTGAAAAAAGCAACAGAAAATTCATCTCCAGATTCCAGAAAGTCGAACAGAAAGTTGCGGAACACAA
>CALFIZ010000125.1 GCA_937877575.1 uncultured Marinilabiliales bacterium
ACTCAATGAAACGCCTTTCAGCCCGTCTTTTATCGGTGCCCAGATTATATTTGTCAGAGCCTCGCACACGGAAAGTCTTGACGCTTCGGCAGGGTCGAGCAGTCCGGCTATAGGGGCATGACCTATTGCTGATGCCACACCGGTGGTGCCGGTATAGTCCAATGCCATGACACCCAAGTCGTTGAGTGGCAGTTGATAGATGCCTGTACATTGCTGCATCGCGACTTTGCCGGTTACGGAACGGTCCACTTTGTTGGTCAGCCAGTCCTTGCTGCCGACTGATTCAAGTGACAGGACGTTTTCAACGTGAGTCTCGAAATCGTCAAGCGACAGGTCGAGGTCTTCGTCCTGTTCCACTATGGATTTGCCCACCACGTATTCCTTGGTGTCGGTGAGGATGGTCTTGGGAGGGTTGCCGAAGAAGTCGGTAAGCTGCATGTCTATTGGCTTTACCCCGCTCTTTCTGTCGATGACTTCAAATCTCATGTCATCGGTGACTTCACCGACGACATAGAACGGAGCCCTTTCTCTTTCGGCTATTTTCTGCAGTAGCGGAAGGTGTTCGCTTTTGATGACAATTCCCATTCGTTCCTGTGATTCGTTCCCGATGATTTCCTTGATTGAAAGGGTAGGGTCTCCGATAGGCAATGTGTCGAGATAGATTATTCCGCCGTTTTTCTCAACTAATTCGGAGAAGCAGTTGAGGTGGCCGCCGGCGCCGTGGTCGTGAATGGAAATTACCGGGTTGTCGGTCATTTCCACGAATGCGCGGATGACGTTAGACACTCTTTTCTGCATTTCCGGATTGGAACGCTGGACGGCGTTGAGCTCGATGGCATTTTCGTATTCACCTGTATTTACTGAAGAAACGGATGCGCCACCGAGGCCGATTCTATAGTTGTCGCCGCCGAGCAGAACTATCATGTCACCTTTTTGCGGAATGCCTTTTTTGCTTTCCTTTTCCTTTGCGAAGCCTATGCCTCCGGCAAGCATGATGACCTTGTCGTAGCCGTATTTCCTGTCTTCGGTGAAGTGTTCGAAGGTGAGCAGGCTGCCGTTAATCAGCGGCTGCCCGAATTTGTTGCCGAAATCACTTGCACCGTTTGACGCCTTGATAAGAATGTCGTTTGGTGTCTGATAGAGCCAGGGCCTTTCCGGCAGATTCTTTTCCCAGTCTTTGAGTTCGCCATGACGCGGGTAGGAAGTCATATAGACAGCTGTGCCTGAGAGTGGCAAAGAGCCTCTGCCTCCGCCGAGACGGTCTCTGATTTCACCGCCACTGCCTGTGGCAGCTCCGTTAAACGGTTCGACTGTAGTCGGGAAATTGTGAGTTTCGGCTTTCAGTGAAATTACAGACTGAATGTCGTCAACTCTGAAAAATGACGCCTCATCCTGTCTTTCAGGCGCAAACTGTTCAATGACAGGACCTTCTATGAAGGCTACATTGTCTTTGTATGCCGATATTATGCCGTTGGGATTTTCCTTGGAAGTTTTCTTTATCATCCCGAACAGTGAGGATGGCATTTCCTTGCCGTCAATGATGAAAGTCCCGTTGAAGATTTTATGACGGCAGTGTTCCGAGTTGATTTCAGAAAAGCCGAAGACTTCGCTGTCAGTGAGTTTTCTGCCCAGATTTTTGCTCAGGTCCTTGAGGTAGGTGATTTCCTCTTTGCTGAGTGCAAGACCTTCCTCGACATTATAAGCTTCGAGGTCGTCAATGTAACGTATGTCTTCAGGTTTACGGTCGATGAAAAACACATTCTGGTCAAGACCGTCATACACCTGTTGCAGCATCTTGTCGTATTTTTCCTTTTTCACCGAGTATATTTCGGTGAACATTTCAATGCGTCTGATGCCGCTTATCCCCATGTTTTGGGTTATCTCCACTGCGTTGGTGCTCCATGGGGTGATCATTTCTTTTCTTGGACCGATGAAAGTGCCGTCAAGGTGGTCGGCATCTTCGTATTTGGAGTTTCCGAAAAGCCATATCAGCTTTTCTATTGTATCTTGTGACAGAGGTTCTATGCTGTCAACGGCATAAATTATTCTCTCTTTTTTGAAAAAAGCTGTCATTGCTTGAGGAATTTTTCGAGTTCTATTGCTGCCATGCAGCCTGTGCCGGCAGCGGTGATGGCCTGTTTGAATCTTGTGTCTTGAACGTCACCTGCGGCAAAGACGCCCGGAATGTTTGTCTGTGTTGTGCCCGGCTTGGTGATGATATAGCCTTCTTTGTCACATTCGATGAAATCCTTGAAGACTTCCGTATTCGGATGGTGTCCTATTGCAACGAAGAAACCTGAAATGTCGTATTTTTCTTTCTGATTGGTTTTCAGGTTGTTGAGGATAATGCCGGTAACACCGTCATCATCTCCTACGATTTCATCGGTGGTGCGGCTCCATAGAATTTCGATATTAGGAGTTTTGAAAACTCTTTCCTGCATTGCCTTTGAAGCGCGGAGTTCGTCTCTGCGGTGGATGAGATAGACCTTTTTGGCGATGCCGGCGAGATATACTGCTTCTTCGCAGGCTGTATCGCCGCCGCCGGCAACTGCAACAACCTGATTGCGGTAGAAAAATCCGTCACATGTGGCACATGCTGAAACCCCCATGCCTTTGAATCTTTCTTCGGACTCAAGCCCGAGGTAGCGTGCTGAAGCACCAGTGGCAATGATTACAGCATCAGCAATGATTTCCTTGCCGTCATCTGCCCATGCTTTGAAAGGGCGTGAGCTGAAATCGACTTTCTCTACAATTCCCTGACGGATGTCAGCACCGAAGCGGGCAGCCTGTGCCTCCATGTCTTCCATGAGTTTAGGCCCCTGGATTCCGTTCGGATGTCCCGGAAAGTTGTCTATTTCAGTGGTTATTGTAAGTTGACCGCCTCTTTGGATACCTGTATAAACGACAGGATGAAGGTTGGCTCTTGAAGCATATATTGCTGCAGTGTATCCTGCAGGACCTGAACCTATAATCAGGCATTGAATGTTTTCTGTCATGATATTTCTGTTAAAAGCACAAAGATATAAAAAATAGTTGATAATTGGTGTCCGATATTTGATAGATATTTGCGGACACTCTGTTATTTGGAGACTTTGGTCTTTTTCAAATCCATCAGGTTGATGGGGTTGCTGCCCAAGCCGCTGACATTTTTGCTGACGAAACGCAACACTTTGTCATAGAACAGCACTATGCATGGCGGCTCGGTCATGATAAGACTGTCCATTTGTGCATACAATTCCATGCGCTTGTCGTTGTCTGTTTCTGAAATTGCCGTCTCGTACATTTTATCAAATCTGTCATTCTTCCAATGGAAATAATTCGGTCCCGTCGGACAGAAATTCTTGCTGTAGAAGAGTGAAAGATAATTCTCGGCATCGGAATAGTCAGCCACCCATGACCCTCTGAAACACTGTAGTTTGGACGTCGAACGCATGTCTTTTATGACTGCTGCTGAATACACGTCAACTTTTACGGGTATGCCGATATATGACAGTCTGCTTTGGATGTAATTGCACAGGTCGGAATATTCCATGGTTGTGGCTATCCTGATTTCCGGGAAATTGCCGTTGTTGTAGAATTTTGATTTTTTGATCAGTTCGGCAGCCTTAATCGGGTCATACTCGTATTGTGGGGTAGTGAGATGTCCCGGCAGTGCGGTCGGGATGAATCCGTATATGCCCGGAGTGCCCACATTGGAACGCAGATGACGCAGCATCTTCGGTTTGTCTATTGCATAGTTGACCGCCTGACGTACAATGGGGTCTGAGAGCGGGCTCGTTTCGTCTTCAACATTGAAACCTATGTATTCGGTGTTGAGATATGGCTCGGAAATCAGTTCGAACTTGTCGCGATATTTTTCATTCAGGGTGCCCTCAGGGGTTATCAGCTCGCGCATGTATGCAGGGTCAACGCCTGACATGTAATCGAAATTGTCCTTGACGAATTCGAGGAAGACAGTCTGTTTGTCCTTTATGAATGAAATCGCCACATAGTCAAGGTACGGGTATCTGTTGCCTTCCGAATCGGTCTCGAAATAGTTGTCATTTCTTTCAAGAACCAGCTTTTCATCCTCTTTCCAGTATTTGAATTTGAAGGGGCCGGTGCCGATAGGGTTTTTCCTGAAGTCCTTGCCGTAGTGTTCAACCACTTCGCTGGGAACCACGGAGCAGTATTTCATGGCGAGAATGCTTAAAAACGGGGAGAAGGGCTGTGACAGCTCTATTTGCAGGGTGGTGTCGTTCAATGCCGTAACGGCAAGTGGTATGAAGTCTTTGTCATCCGGCTGTGCGTCCATACGTTTGACATTGGCCATAATCCATCCGCCTGGTGAGGCCCACACCGGGTCAATGACGCGGTTGAGGCTATATACGAAATCATCGGCGACGACTTTGCGGGTGCTGTCGCCGCCGAATAGTCCCGATTTATGGAAAAACACATCGTCGCGAAGGGTGAAAGTATATGTGAGAGCATCATCGCTTATATTCCAATACTTTGCAATGCAGGGTGTTACGTTCATCCTGTCATCGTACTGTACCAGTCCGTTGAACAGTTGGTTGCATCCGTTGATGTTTGAAAGGTTGCGCGTATAAAGGGGGTCGAGGGAGTTGATTCCATCGACCTCATTATAACGAAAAACAGAATGACCATTGCTATGGTCATCTGTTTTGCAGCTTACAAGAAGCGATAATGCTATTACCGGTATGATGAGTCGGAAACGCATCATTCTAAAGCGATATTCATGATTTCGTGCATTTCATCGATGTATATGAAATTCAGTCCTTCGATGTATTCAGGCTTGATTTCGTCAATGTCGCCCTTGCCGTTGTTGTATGCCTTGCGCAGACCCGTAAGGTCTCTGTTGGGATAGGAGTCAAAGCAGTTGGCGTTGTCGAGCAACTCTTTGGAATATTCGTATATCTTGGTGGAACTGACGTCGGTGGACAGGGAGAGCTCATTTAGGAAGAGCATCACTCCGTGGCCCTCTGTAAACTCGACCTTGAAGTACTGCGATGTGAGACGCTTGCTAAGCTTTGCCTCAGCTTTGGCCGCTCTTGCAAACTCGAGGGTGTCTGTAGCCAAAGTCCAGTTCTCTCCGTCTTCTGAGGTGTAGATTACTGCCTTTGCAGGCCAGTAGAGGTATGACTTCTTGTCGGTATATACGCCAATGTCACTGATGGTAACCCTTGTTGGAGCCTTTAGGGCCAGCCAGTGTGGGTATAGTACGCCGCCATTGCGCCACTTGTTACGCCAATAGCTTGTCTCATCGCCGTCAATGGCCTGGGCTGCGAAGCCGTAGGTTCCGTCGTTCTCTTCTTGGTCAGAAAATCCTATTAGTTCCCACTTGGTCAGGTCGTAGGTCTCGCCGGTTGCCTTGAGGCGTACATCGGCCTGCCTTGCGGCATCTTTCCTTATGGCCTGATTGACACGGGCTATCTTGGAGTCAATGTCAATGGTATCTACACACGACTGGTCAAGCGGGATGCCCACGTACTGAGCAGAGTCATTGACGGTTGATGTAAAGCCACCGTGCTCCATGTAGAAAGCGTTGGGGGTGGCATCTGTAGCGCCGCGGCCATAGTCGTGTCGGGCAGTGCGGGCAGAGCCGCCGTCGTTGTTGGTGAAGGTGTAGCTTGATACGCTGTACCATTTGCCGCTGGCTGCCGAGCGCATATAGCCTTTGCGCCAGTAGCCGCGTGTGTATATTTCGCCGCAGTCAGCGTAATTCTCCAAGAAGGAGTAGAATGAGGAGAATAGTCCGGGTCTGCCTGCCACACGGTGAGTGGCCAGGTATGTCCAGAGATCGGAAGAGCGTCGTGTAGGGAAAGAGTGTAGATCTCGG
>CALFIZ010000126.1 GCA_937877575.1 uncultured Marinilabiliales bacterium
AAAGCATTGAGGAATACCTGAAGCAGCAAAAATCCCCGCCGGAGAGGGCGGGGACGGTGCGTTGTGAATAGTGTAAAAGCCAGCATGTTGTCAGACAAGGCTGATGGACTCCAGCTCTCTTGTGAGCGACTGGATGCCGCGCTGGATCTTCTCCGCCTGTTTTTGGCGTGGCTTGTGGACACCCGCGGCATAGTGCCACAGTTGCCGCTCGTTGATGCCTGTGATACGGCTCAATGCGGCCTTGGTGAATATGCCGCTGTAGTAATTGATAAAAGTGGCTATATCGATACGGAACTTCAACTCGAACTCCCCCGCAAGCAACTCGCAGGGATTGTCGTTGTCATCAAGATACAACTCAATGGCTTCGCGCATATTACGCTCCAACTCCTGTATGTTGTTGCCCACCGTGATGACGGGTGCCCCCTCGATATAGGCGCTCAGGTTCTTGCCTGCATATTCTACAATCACTTCTACTGTTTTCATACTAATGTGTTTTTTATTGTTATTCCTCTATTCCCGCCTGACCGAGTATGCTGTAATACGTTCCCCTCTCTATCCCCTTGCTGCCGTGATTGGGCACAACCACTATCTTGCCGTTTTTCTCGTATTTCATGTGGCTGCCCTTTTGACTTTTGAACACGAAACCGTTTTTATTCAGAAGGTCTATTACATATTTTACCGACTTGTAGCTCATATCCCCGTTGGTTAGACGCTGCAAATATAGTAAAAATATGAATACTTTTACACATTTCCACAACTTTTTTTTTAAATTTTTCTCCCTATCCATCAACAACTTACAAAGAAATTTGATTTTGAGGGCTTTATGCAGTACCTGTTTAACGACAAACTTTAAGCGTTTCCCTGCTTCAATTGAACGAGGTGCGCCATAATTTCATCGAAACACGTTATCCTAAGATTTTCGGCGGCAACAGCAAAAGTGACAATGACTTCAACTGGCTTAGCGTACACAGAGCCATACTGAGCGGCGAACAGTTTGCAGAGGAGGCAAAGGTGAACAACCTGAATGTGCATACCGTGCTGAACAGACTTGAAACATTGGTCGGAAAACAGGAGGATTATGAACGAAAGCATAGACGGTAGGATATTAAGCTACGATGAGATGATGGCCAAGGCAAAACGGTGGGCCCTCGGCGTCAGGAATGAGGCGAAATCCATCGCCGCTTCATTCACCAAGGGAAAAAATGTGCGCACACGTGTATATGTCAACGGGAAAAAGAAGGGCTACATAGAAAAGAAGCTCACCACCGTTGGCTACAGGGTAAGAAACAAGGATGGCGACATCGACAGGGTGAGCTTCCAGTTTCCGTTGCATGGCATATTCATAGAGTACGGCGTGGGACGCGGACAGCCTCGTGACCCAAAGAAGAGGACGTCCATAAAGTCCTATATAAGAAGGCAGCCGGTGGAATGGATCGACGACCCCATAGACAGGCACATCGACGAATTTGCCGACATGGTGGCAGAATATTCCGGAGACAGGATGCTTGTTAACGTGTGGAACTCAAAAATCAAAAAATAGAGAATCTTGAAAATTTTTGCCGTTTTTGTTTAACACTGTTAAAAAATGTATTATATTTGCAGTGAGAAAAATCAAAAATTATGGGCGACTTAATTTTTTTTATTTTTGTTGTTTGGTTAACAGTAAAATGCATCAAAGATTATAAATCGGGGGCTTATAATAACTCCAATTTCGGTCCCTGGAATTGGAATTAATTCATAAACCAACTCCTTCGTATAAATAACCCCTTGTCCTGATCAGAATAAGGGTTTTATTTATTTTTGCCATAAATTATATGATATTATGGCAAAAGGAGTCAACAGATTCATAAACGTTTACATCAACGGAAAACAAGTCGAGAACAACATCAATTCCATTAAATCTGCAATAACCAAACTTACCAATGAGCAGAAAAAGATGACTATTGGAAGTGAGGAAGTACACCGGATTGACTGGCTGGTGGGACTGCCACCTATTAAAACTGTGTGTTTCAGTGAGTTATAACGGTTGTAGTGCTTGAGGGATTCGAACCCTCGATCCTCAGACTGAGAATCTGATGTCCTGGACCACTAGACGAAAGCACCATTTCTCTTTTTCCGACTGCAAAGGTAGTATTTTTTCATCATTTATCGCCTTTTCACTAAAAAAAATTTTTTTAGGACAAAAAAACAAGTACTTTTGCATTATTGAAACAACAATAAAATAATCCAAACAATATTCATCATGAAACATTTCCACAAATTGATTCCGCTGCTTTTAATGGCTTTATTTGCAGCATGCACAACAAACCACAACAACGGGGACAGTTACCAGACTGTCGCCAACGACCCGCTGAAGACACGAATCTACACTTTGGACAATGGTCTTAAAGTGTATATGTGTGTCAACAAGGAGACACCCCGCATCCAGACATACATCGCTGTTAGGACCGGCAGCAAGAATGACCCTCACGAGACTACCGGTATGGCTCACTATTTCGAGCATCTGATGTTCAAAGGCACCGAAAGTTTCGGAACACAAGACTATGAGGCTGAAAAGCCTTTGCTTGACTCCATAGAGAATCTTTTTGAAGTTTACAGGTCAAAGACAGACCAGGCTGAACGTGCAGCCATCTATCACAAGATTGACAGCATCAGTTACGAGGCATCAAAAATTGCAATTCCCAACGAATACGACAAACTGATGTCGGCAATCGGTTCCACCGGCACAAATGCATGGACCAGCGATGACGAGACGGTATATACCGAAGAGATTCCATGCAATCAGGTTGAAAACTGGGTTAAGATTCAGGCCGACAGGTTCAAACACATGGTTTTCAGAGGATTCCACACTGAACTTGAGACTATCTATGAGGAATACAACATGTCGCTGACCAGTGACAACAACAAAGTTTTCGAAGAAATGATGAGGTCGCTCTACCCTCATCATCCGTATGGTATGCAGACCACACTGGGCAAGGGCGAGCACCTCAAGAATCCGTCAATCACCAATCTTAAGAAATACAGGGCCGCATATTACGTTCCGAACAATGTGGCAATCTGTCTTTCAGGTGATTTCGACCCTGACATGATGATAAAAACCATCGAGAAACATTTCGGTGACTGGGAACCCAATCCTAACGTCCCTGTTCTCCAATATCCGGCAGAAGAGCCTATAACCCAACCGGTTGTGAAAGACATATACGGTCTTGAAGCCGATTTCGTATCATTGGCATGGCGTGCCGGCGGTGCAAGAACAGAAGACGCCATAATCCTCGAACTGATAGGTCCTATCCTTTCAAACGACAAGGCGGGTCTTCTCGACGTTGATATCGTCCAGCCTCAGAAAGCCCTGAGTGTCGGAGCATACGGCTATACATTGTCGGATTACGGCCTCGTTGAAATGTACGGCGAACCTAAGGCAGGCCAGTCTCTCGAAGATGTCAAAGACCTTCTCCTTGCAGAAATGGCAAAACTCCGCACAGGTGATTTCGACGAATCGCTTCTCGAAGCAACCATAGCCAACGCCAAACTTGACATGCAACGCTTCCTCGATTCAAACAGAGGTCGCGCAATGGCATACGTGCAGTCATTCATAAATGGCGTGGACTGGCAGGATTATGTCAACAGAATCGATGAAATGAGCAAGATAACCAAACAGGATATCATTGACTATGCCAACAAGAACCTTAAAGACAACAATTATGTCCTCATATACAAACGTCAGGGCGACCCTAAGGCCGAAAGTATCGAAAAGCCTGCCATCACCCCGATAGTCACCAACCGTGACGTGTCAAGCGACTTCCTGAATGAAATCACCAATTCGGCAGTCACCCCCATTAAGCCTGTGTTTATCGATTTCAAAAAAGACATGGATATTCTGACCACCGACAAAGGCATCAGTGTCCTTTACAAGGAAAACGGAACAACAGACATTTTCCGTATGACATATCTCTTTGAAACAGGAACCAATAACAATCCGGCTCTCGATGTTGCATTCGATTACCTTGAATATTTGGGAACAGACAGCATGAGTCTTGAACAAATCAACAGCGAATTCTACAAGATAGCTTGCGATTTCAGATTACAATGCAATGACAATCGCTGCTACATCACCCTATCCGGTCTGAATGAAAATATGCCGAAGGCCATGGAACTCGTCGAAAACCTGCTCGCAAATGCAGTTCCTGACGAAGAAGCACTCTTCAATTTAAAGGACGATCTGCTCAAAGCACGTCATGACAACAAACTCAATCAGCGTGCAAACTTTATGGCTTTAGGCAATTACGCAAAATATGGTCCTGAATATGTTAAGAATACTACTCTTACCGACAAACAGATAAAAGCCTTCACGTCACAACAGCTGTTAGGATACATTCACGACCTCACAAACATGGAACACAGAATCCTTTACTACGGTCCGTTGGCCAAAGATGAAGTCGTCAAAGAAATAAACCGGTATCATCATACACCTGACGTGATGGCCAAGGCACCTGAAAAGATTATCTATGAAGAGCTCAGCACACCGACCGACAGGGTATTGCTTGCAGAGTATGATGCCAACCAGATCTACTATACACAGGTAAGCAACCTCAACGAGAAATACAATGTCAACCGACAGCCTGTCATTCAGCTTTATAACGAATATTTCGGCGGTGCAATGAACAGCATAGTATTCCAGGAGATGAGAGAAGCCCGCAGCTTGGCCTATTCGGCATCAGCAAATGTGAGAGCTCCGCGCAATCTCGTTCAGAACTATAACTACTCAGCATTCATCGCAACACAGAACGACAAGATGACGGCGGCAATAGAAGCTTTCCAGGAAATCATCAACAACATGCCGCAAAGCCAGGCAGCCTTCGACCTTGCAAAAGCCGGTATCCTCTCCAACTTCGAGACACAGAGAACCATAAAGGAAAATGTCCTCTGGAGCTATATCAATGCACAGGATTTGGGGCTTGACTATGATACCAGGAAAGTCTCCTATAACGCCATCAAGGACATGACCCTCGATGATGTGGTCAAATTCCAGAAGGAGACAATAAAAGACAGAAAATACACATATTACATCCTCGGCAGGACCAAAGACCTTGACATGGACAAACTGAATTCCATCGCCAAGCCGGAAGTGCTGACCCAGGAACAGTATTTCGGTTACTAAGTCATGAAACGTCTTTCGATATTGATTGTCATGTCATTGATAGCTGCATCGGGAATACAGGCGCAGACTAAGCTGACAAATTATGTGAACACCATAATAGGTACCAATGGGATGGGACACACATTCCCCGGAGCGTGTGTCCCGTTCGGTATCGTCCAACTCAGTCCCGACACCGACACTATTCCTCACAATATCAATGGAATATACCAGCCAAAAGCTTACGAATACTGTGCCGGCTATCAATTTAAGGACAAAACCATAGTCGGATTCAGCCATACTCATTTCAGCGGGACAGGTCATTCAGACCTCGGCGATATCCTTCTGATGCCTTACACCGGTGAAACGAAACTCAATCCGGGCACTGCCGACAATCCTGACTCAGGATACCGTTCAAGGTACAGTCATGATACCGAAACCGCACATCCGGGCTATTACGAAGTGACCCTTGACGACCATAATATCAGAGTGCAGCTGACAACCACTGAGCATGTCGGCATTCACAAATACTCGTATCCCGATAACGCTGACCGGAAGCTCATCATTGACCTCAACCATGCAATCTACAATTACGACGGCAAGGTTCTCTGGGCCAACATGCGCATCGAAAACGACACCCTGATTACCGGATACAGAATCACAAACGGCTGGAGTAGAGTGAATTACATATACTTCGCCATAACCTTCTCCAAACCGGTAAAGAATTACGGATATCAGGATTTGGAAAAAGCCAGATACAACGGATTCTGGAAACGTTTCGACCTCAATCACAATTTCCCTGAGATAGGCGGGAGAGAAATCGTTTCATATTTCGATTTTGGCAGCGACAATGAGCCGTTAGTGGTAAAAGTTGCCTTGTCGGCAGTAGGGACAGAAGGTGCAATGAAGAATCTGGAGGCGGAAGCGGCTTCCCTTTCCTTCGAAGAGATTGCAGAGCTCGCCGATGACAAATGGGAGAAGGCCTTAAGCGTAATTGAGGCACAAGGCACTGAAGATGAGTTAGCCATGCTCTACACTTCGTTATACCACACGATGATAAACCCGTCAGTTTATATGGATGTTGACGGCAACTACAGAGGTATTGACCATGAGATTCACCACTCCGATGATTTCACCAACTACACTGTCTTTTCAGTTTGGGACACTTATCGCGCATTACATCCCCTGTACAATATCATCAACAGGGAAAAGAACACGGATTTTGTCAATTCGATGCTTGCACACTGCAGCCAGAGTGTCCACAAAATGCTACCGGTATGGAGCCATCACGGCAACGAAAACTGGTGCATGATAGGCTATCACGGCGTTTCAGTAGCAGCCGATGCAATCGCCAAAGGGCTTCCGATAGACAAGGAAAAGGCCCTTGAATGTATGGTAAGCACATCAAACGTTGACTACTATGACAACACAGGGGCGTACAAGAAACTCGGTTATGTCCCTTCCGAGAAATCCGGTTCTGCCGCTTCGATAACAATGGAATACGCCTACGATGACTGGACAATATACAATACTGCAAAGAATCTCGGCAAAAATGAAATTGCGGAGACTTACCGCAAGCGTGCGCAGTCTTTCAACAATGTCTTTGACACCAAGACAGGATATGCACGTCCCAAGATGTCAGACGGTGGCTGGAAAAGCGACTTCAATATATTGAGCACCATGAATCAAGGGTTTATAGAAGGAAACGCCTTAAATTATTCCTTTTATGTCCCCCACGATGTAAACAGGCTCATAGAACTCATGGGAGGTGAAAAGTCTTTCATCTCAAAAATGGATTCTTTGTTTACGATGCACCTGCCGTCTGAGTTCTTTGCCGAGACCGAAGACGTGACAGAGGAAGGGCTTCTTGGAGGCTACGTTCACGGCAACGAACCAAGTCATCATATTGTTTTTCTCTACAACTGGACTTCACAGCCATGGAAAACACAATACTGGCAACGTGAAATAATGAACAGGATGTACAAGAACAACATAGACGGACTGTGCGGGAACGACGACTGCGGACAGATGTCGGCATGGTATATTCTTTCGGAATTCGGTTTTTATCCGGTGTGTCCCGGAACCGACCAATATGTATTGGGAGCGCCTTATCTGCCTTTTATCAAGATTAACCTTGAAAATGGTAACACCCTTACAATCAAGGCGGAAGGTATAAGCGACAGGAACAGGTACGTCAAAAGCGTGAAGCTGAACGGACAACCTTATACAAAAGGATTCATAACCATTGGCGATATTCTCAAGGGTGGTGAACTGACATTTGAGATGAGCAGCAAGCCAAACAAAAAGAGAATTTTCTCAGGTGACGACAGACCATATTCGATGACCGAAAAAATTAAGAAATAGTTTCATCACAATTCACTTGCAGTTCAAATAAATATTACTATATTTGCAAACAGTTTATAATTTATCCAAATAATTAATATTGAAATAATAAAGAATATGAAAAGATTATCTATCACATCATTAGCGATAATCACAAGTATGTTGTGTATCACAGCATGTGGCACAAAGAAAGAAAATGCTCAATTGCTGCACGAAGTTGACAGTCTGAAGACTGTTTTAACCAACACCCAACTCATGATTGACAGTCAGAACTCCGAACTTGAGGAGAACATCAACTGTATCAATGACATACAGAACGCCCTTGATGCCATCAGTCAGAAAGAGAATGAAATAAGAAGCCTTTCATCGGAACAGACCGGTATAACCGATGTTCAGAGAAGAGCACAGCTCAAGAATGACATTGAGGAACTCGGCAGACAGCTGGAAGAAAACAAGAAGAGAATCGACAACCTCAATTATGCATTGAGCAAATCGAAAAAGGAAGTTAAAGGTCTTAACGAAATGGTAGCAAAATTACAGCAACAGGTGGAACAGAGAGACAAGGACATCGCTGACTTGCGTGCTGTCATTGACAAAAAGGATTCCCAGATAACACAGTTGCAGCAGGATGTGACCACAAAGACACAGCAGATCAAAGACCTCGAAAACACTGTTTCAGAACAGATTGCCTCAATGAATGCCGCATGGTACTGCATTGCTTCAAAGGCAGACCTCCGCAACAACGGAATCATAGACAGAAAGAGCAAAATCATAACAAAGGGTGACAAGTACTTCACAAAGATTGACAAGACCCAAATAACTGAAATCCCTGTTGACAATGCAAGAAAGCTCATTGTTTTAAGTGCTCATCCGCTTTCATCATACGAAATAGT
>CALFIZ010000127.1 GCA_937877575.1 uncultured Marinilabiliales bacterium
CACATAAAAGAAGAAACCGGATAATAGTTATTATCGTCATTTTAGCGGTTATATGCGGAATATGTCTCTGGAAATTCCTGCCCAACAAAGACAAACAACACACTGTCAGTTATACTACTACAGTTGTCAGAAGAGGGTCTGTAACAAACTCCGTCACTGCCACAGGAACTATTGAACCAATCACGAAAGTCGATGTCGGTACTCAGGTTTCAGGTATAGTCAACCATCTTTACGTCGATTACAACAGTGAAGTGAAGAAAGGCCAGATTATTGCGGAACTTGACAAGACAAATCTGAAAAATGAGTTAAACTCCGCCAAAAGCAACCTTAACAATGCAAAGACCGAATATGAATATCAGGAGAAAAACTATAACAGGATAAAGACTCTTCATGACAAGCAGCTTGTCAGCGAGACTGATTATGAAACAGCCTGGTACACTTATTCAAAGGCAAAGAACAGCTATGAGGTCAGCAAGATAAGCCTTGCCAAGGCAGAGACAAACCTCGGATATGCTACGATTTATTCCCCTATTGATGGCGTGGTGTTAAGCAAAGCCGTTGAGGAAGGCCAGACCGTTGCCGCTTCCTTCAGTACCCCTACCCTTTTCACAATTGCCGCCGACCTTACTCAGATGCAGGTGGTTGCAGATGTTGATGAAGCGGATATAGGTGAGGTGAAGGAAGGCCAGCGTGTGAATTTCAACGTGGACGCATATCCGGGTGTCACGTTCGAAGGTGAAATCACACAGGTGCGCCAGGAAGCTACAACAACAAGCAACGTCGTCACTTACGAAGTCGTGATAAATGCCCCTAATCCTGATTTGAAACTTAAACCGGGAATGACTGCAAATGTCACAATTTTCATAGTTGACAAGCAGAATGTGCTGTGCGTTTCCAACAAGGCTCTCAAATTCTCCCCGAGACCACCGTTCATCTCTCCTGAAGATGTCATAAATGACTGCAATGCCAAGGATAAACTTTGGGTTCGTGAAGCGAATACATTCACCGCAAAGGCTGTTAATGTCGGTAGCACAAACGGAACTTTAACCGAAGTGTCCGGTATAGCGGAAGGTACTGTTGTTGTTGAGGAAGCATCATTCGGTTCTAATGCCAATGCAAATGCTGCTGCAACTGATGCTCAGCAGCATAACGGTTCATCCTCACCATTTATGCCAGGTCCTCCTGGAAGAAGATAATATTCTGAATGTCAATATTATATCATCATGAACGAAAAAGTTATTGATGTGGTCGATATCCGTAGGGATTTTGTCGTGGGTGATGAAACCGTTCATGCGCTGCGTGGTGTTTCATTTGCTATAACACAAGGAGAATTTGTAACCATCATGGGTGCCTCCGGCTCCGGCAAATCAACGCTGCTGAATATCCTCGGATGCCTTGATACTCCTACAAGCGGCGAATATTACCTTGATGGTTCGTCAGTACGGAAAATGTCGAAGGATGAAAGGGCAATACTTCGTAACCGGAAAATCGGTTTCGTGTTTCAGAACTATAATCTGCTTGCCAAGACAACTGCAGTGGAAAATGTCGAGCTTCCGCTTATGTACAATTCCAAAGTGGGCAGTGCTGAAAGAAGGAAAAGAGCTGTCAGCGCCCTTGAGGCAGTCGGACTCGGCAACAGACTTATGCATAAGAGCAACCAGATGAGTGGCGGACAGATGCAGCGTGTTGCCATTGCACGTGCCATAGTCAACGACCCTGCCATTATTTTGGCCGATGAAGCCACCGGTAATCTCGATACCCGCACTTCGTTTGAGATTCTGACACTGTTCCAAAAACTCCATCGGGAGGGACGAACCATAATTTTTGTCACACACAATCCCAACATCGCCGACTACTGCAGCAGAAATATCGTCCTGTCTGACGGAAAAATAAAAGAGGACTCTTGTAATCAGCATATTAAGAATGCTGCGGAGACACTTAAGTCACTACCAATAGAAGATAACTAAAATGAGTATAGGCAATTTTTTTAAGATATCATTCAAGGCTTTGGCCAACAACAAGTTGCGTACATTTCTGACAATGCTTGGCATTATCATCGGTGTGGGTTCCGTAATCACTATGCTTGCCATAGGACAGGGCTCCAAGAAAAGCATTCAGTCGCAGATTTCTGAGATGGGAAGCAATATGATAATGATTCATCCCGGAGCACAGAGAAGAGGCGGCGTTAGAATGGACGCAAGCTCCATGCAAACACTTAAGCTTACCGACTATAAAAGCATTGTAAGTGATGCCCAATATGTTTCATACGTAAGTCCTGTGGTCCAAAGTAACGGACAGTTTATCTATGGGTCAAACAATTATCCCTCAAGCATTTATGGTGTTGATGCCGATTATCTTGAAATTCGTCAGCTGTCCGTTGAAGACGGAGACCTGTTTACAGACCTTGACGTGCAGACAAATGCCAAGGTCTGTGTGATAGGCAAAACCATTGCTGACAACCTTTTCACTAATGGTGAAAACCCCATAGGCGAAGTCATACGATTCAATAAGATTCCTTTTAGAATTATAGGTGTTTTAAAGTCAAAAGGTTACAACAGCATGGGTATGGACCAGGACGCCGTGGTGCTTACTCCCTATACTACCGTCATGAAACGTATTCTTGCTGTGACTTACCTTGAGAGCATATTCTGCTCTGCAATTTCAGAGGATTTGACGGAAAAAGCCATTGATGAACTTACTGAAATCCTGAGGGAGAACCATAAGCTTCTTGCTGATGACGAAGATGATTTCACAATCAGGTCACAGCAGGAACTCAGCACAATGATGTCAAGCACCACTGATACGCTGACTGTCCTACTCTCTTGTGTGGCTGCCATTTCACTGATTGTCGGAGGTATAGGCATTATGAACATAATGTATGTCAGCGTCACTGAGAGAACCAAGGAAATAGGTCTAAGAATGAGTGTCGGAGCGCGTGGACGGGATATATTGACTCAGTTTCTGATAGAGGCTATACTCATAAGTATTGCCGGTGGTGTGATAGGCGTTTTGCTCGGAGTCTTGGCTTCGCTCACAGTAAAGATGTTTGCCGGCTGGCCGACATATATACAGCCTTGGAGTGTCATTCTTAGTTTTGCCGTATGTACGCTTACAGGTGTCTTCTTTGGCTGGTATCCTGCAAGAAAGGCTTCCCGCCTTGACCCAATCGAAGCTATCAGATACGAATAAACTGTAATTGTCAGTCTTTCACTATTCAATTATATCAATCAGCTTTTTCTGTAATTCAAGAATCTTGTCACGCATTTCGTTAGTGTAAGATTCAATATATTCCACAAATCCCTTTTTGTGGTCGGATTTTTGGGCACTTGATTCTTTCTCAATATTGTATGGCTCACCTACCATAATTTTGAAACGTTTGAGGAAAGGAGTGTACGGGCCGTCAATATAGACAGGGACAATAGGTACTTTAGCCAAATATGCAAGTGTGGTCACACCTGAGTGAAATGGCAGAATCGTACGGTCTTTGCTTCGCAGTCCCTCAGGGAATATACATACCGGTTCGTCCTTCTCAAGAACAGCCAGACTGTCATGAATCCATGTCGTGTCAAGGTTTTTACGGTCTATTGGAATGCAGTCGCACTGATAAAGAAACCATCCGAGAAATTTACTCTGTTCAAAACGGTCTTTTGCCGCCAGACAGTGAACATGATATTTGTAGAAAATTGCACTTATCATTGCACCGTCAACATGTGCATTGTGATTGCTTACCAGAATACATTTTTTAGGCAGTTCCCTTTTCTTGGTGGTTCCGTCGTAATAGTATATTTTAGGACGGAAAACGAACCATGATAATATATAGATTAAGAATTGCAGTATTTTCTTTCCGACTTTCTTCATTACTTTTTTTTGCAAAAATACACTTTTTTTTAACAGTTCCGATGTTTTGCAAGGTAGCAATTATGTTTACAATGTATCCCCGATAGTGTGTAAGCGTAGTTGATGGTTTCAGTGGCTCTGTCGTATTTGTTTGGCGTATTCATAAGATTGCTATTTCCCGACCATCATTTTCCCCAATAGGTGCGTTTTTTCAGACGGTGAAACTTTGCTCTCCGCTATCTCGCTGAATATGTGTCTTATTGTGACATCAGTTAATGCTTTTCTTTGCACAGATACACTTTTTTGCGCGTCGGATTAATTCACGGGATTATTCTATTTTTTGTATATCTTTGTAAATTTTTATAAAAGCGGCTGTGCCCGTCAGAAAAAATTTGTAATTATGAAAGTCGGTCTTTTCGTTGACACATATTATCCCATGGTTGACGGCGTGATAAACGTGGTACACAATTATGCAAAAAGACTTGTCAATAAATGTGATGTGACAGTCTATTGCCCCGGGTTCAAAGATTATGATGTTGAAGAGGATAAAAAATACACCTATCCTATTGTGCGCTGTTTTTCATTGCCGCTGTCGCATTTGGATTATTCTCTGCCTGTTCCCATACTTGATGCGAAATTTGACTTGAGTCTTATCAGAGACAACCTTGATATCGTTCATATACATTCCCCGTTCACGGTCGGACTTATGGGACTGAATTATGCCAAAATATCAAACAAGCCTCTAATAGCGACCCTGCATTCGCAGTACAAGCAGGATTTGGAAAGAAATATAAAGATTTTTCCACTGGTCGATGTCGCCATGTTCGGCATAATGAGCATATTTAACGCTTGCGATGAATGCTGGACGGTAAATCCTGAAATCAAAAAACTTTATGAAAACGAATATGGCCTGACAAGTCCATGCAAAATCCGCCCCAATGCCACCGAACATGTCCCTGTTAATGACAAACTTGCTTCAGATGCATTGATTAACAGAAAATATGGTCTTGCTGATGATGACATAGTTTTTTTGTTTGTGGGTAGAATCAATCTGATTAAAAATCTTGATTTTCTTGTACGCTCTCTCGCTAAAGTCAAGGAAATGGGTGTCAAATTCAAAATGATGTTCGTCGGACAAGGACAGGATGAGAAGACACTGTCTGAAACCATTACTTCATTTAATCTTCAGAATGAAGTGATAATGTGCGGATTAGTGACAGATAAATCCGAACTCGAATCTATATATTCCCGTGCCAAACTCTTCCTTTTCCCGTCTTTATATGATGCAAATTCCCTTGTGCAGATTGAAGCTGCATGTCAGTGCACACCTACAGTGTTTGTTAAAGGTGCAAAGACAGCAGGCAGCGTCACAGACAATGTCAACGGTTTCATAGCAGATGCAAATGAAGAGTCATACGCGCTGAAAATCAAGGAAATACTTTCAGATACTGAACTCTACGACAAGGTGTCCGCAGGTGCAAGACGTGATTTGTACATTACCTGGGACGAAGTGGTGGAGGATTTATATGACGATTATTGTAAAAAAACTCAATTATAATTATGTTCAAAGGTCATCCAAAAGGGTTATATGCGTTGGCGCTGGCAAATACCGGCGAACGCTTCGGGTATTATACCATGCTTGCAATCTTTGTTCTCTACTTGCAGGCTAAATTCGGTTATAACATTAATCAAACGGGAAGCATTTATAGCGCTTTTATTGCAATAACGTACGTGATGCCGCTTGTGGGCGGTTTCATTGCCGACAGGGTCGGATACGGGAAAATGGTGAAACTCGGTATCTGTGTCATGTTTGTCGGTTATCTGCTGCTGTCGATACCGATGGGCAGTGATGTCGCCAAAGCAAGCATGTTCACTGCATTGGGACTGATTGCAATAGGCACCGGGTTCTTCAAGGGTAATTTGCAGGTAATCATCGGAAATCTTTATGACGACCCGAAATATCAGCAATATCGCGACAACGGTTTCAGTCTTTTTTACATGGCAATCAACATAGGCTCCATGCTGGCACCGGCAGCCGCAATAGGCGTTTCAAATTTCTTCCTGAAACGTGCAGGGTACATCTACGATGTCAATGCCTCCGCAGGCGACACCGCTTACATGACCGCATTGTCGAATTCATATAATCTCGGTTTCGGAGTGGCTTGTTTTTCACTGGTTTTTTCGATGATAATATACCTCGCCTGCCAGAAATGGTTTATCCATGCTGATGTGAACATCAAGCAGGCAAAGGAAAAGAAAGTGACTAACGTCAATGTGGAGGAACTCACGCCAAAAGAGACTCGTTCGCGTATGACTGCACTGTTCCTCGTTTTTGCAGTGGTGATAGTCTTCTGGATGTCATTCCAGCAGAGCGGCCTCGGACTGACTTTGTTTGCAAAGGATTACACTCGTGATACTGCCGGAGGTTTTGCAAGAATCGGATTTGACGTCCTTTCACTTGTATTGCTTGCAATAGGCGTTTATGCCGCTTTCAGCACTTTCCAATCTGAAAAGAAAACGGCAAAAATCATATCGCTGATTGTCTGGATATTGACATTCGGTATGGTTATCGCAAGATACTTCGGATTTCCTGAAGTCATGACAGTCCGCCCGGAACAGTTCCAGCAGTTCAATCCGTTCTTTATCGTTGTTTTCACTCCTTTTGTCATGTTGATGACAACCGAATCCACCAAGAAAGGCAAAGGCATCTCCGCTCCGAGAAAGATAGGATATGGAATGATTATGGCTGCCGTGGCATATCTTGTCATGGCCATCGGCTCGGCGGACCTTTCTCAGCGTGTTTCTCCTAACTGGCTTATCAGCACATATTTCCTGCTGACGATAGCAGAGTTGTTGCTCAGTCCTATCGGCATTTCATTCGTCACAAAAGTCGCACCTCCGAAGTACAAAGGTATTATGATGGGTTGCTGGTATGGCGTTTCGGCAATCGGCAACTATCTTACAAGAGTCATAACAGGTTTGTGGGACAAGTTGCCTTTGTGGCAGGTCTGGAGTGTGCTTATAGTTCTCTGCACCATTGCGGCAATATTCATCTTCTCAATAATGAAGAAGCTGGAAAGCGTGGATGGCAAATAAAAAACACCTCTGCAAACATTTGGTCTGCAAGAGGTGCCGTTATGCTTGAATGATAAGCAGGAATGAAAGAAATCCCTACTTCACGCCTAATTTTTTGGCGATTGATTTTGGCAAAGCATCCTTGTGAAGCACAATATTCATGGTTTTGTAACGGGCGAAAGCCTCGGATACGTACCATATTCCGTGATATGCACCGGCATCACCCCATGAGTTTTTGCCCATGAAATACTCCTTGCCGTTCTGGTCTTTTGCCTTGCCGTAGATTAACAGTCCGTGGTCATCGGTGGTCTCCCAGTTGTCGAAACCTTCCTGACGCATTTCCTGAGTGATCTCCATCTCAGGTAATGGCCTGGAAGTCATTTCAACGCGCTTTTCATTTGCCGACATGCCTAACCAGTGCGCCATATCAGACCCCATAAGGCTCTCTGCCTTCTCAACATCAGGAGCTACAGCAACACCGTTGCGTGAAAACCCCATCTCGCTGACATCGGCACTCCACTGGAATGTATAGCCTTTGTCAATAGCATATTGCATGACTTCAATGAGCTCGTCTATCGGAAGATTGTAATAAGGCAAGTCTCTCCAGTTATCCTCAATCTCAAGGCCGAATGCCTCATAGAAAGGATGATGGGTGAAAGATGTCAGTGTAATGTAGTTGTCGGCTTTAAGTCCAAGTGATTTTGCATATTCAACAGGTGTCATGCCGTTGACGGTTTCCGGACATTTTCCGAGGTATGAATCGTAAATGCCTTGCAGACCTTCTTTCCAGACCGGTGAGAGACGACTGAATTTTCCTTTTGCGATTGCATCGACGTATGCTTTTGCCACTGCATCAAGCTCAGTGTGGTTTGGCAGCGTGTCGCCATAGCGGATGCCAGGCATTGCATCCTGGGTTACAAAGCCGTAATGTTCGAGACAGTAAAGAACATCGCCGCATTTGCCGCCGGGAGAAAATGTTGCGTTTCCATGCAGGCGGACGTATTTCTCTGCTCTGTCCATCATGGAATGGCTGACGACATACATTTCCGAGAGGTCAGTCTCAATGCCTTTTATTCTTAATGCTTCGGCTTCCATGAGGGCTATTCCTGAATGTGCCCAGCATGTTGAGGAACGATACTGGTTGCGGATTCCGGTTATAGGAAGTTCCTTGATGGTCGTGAATTGGAAACCTTCTTCCTTTTCTTTGGAACTGCTCAGCTTCTGAGCGTTTGCATTGAATGCGTTGAGCATCATCAATGCCAAAATAATCAATAAAGATCTTTTCATACTGTATTGTTTTTTGATTGATATTCAGTTCTGCAAAAATATAAAAATATTCAATACTCATCGATTGCCATATTTTTTTTGGAGGAAAGATATTCCCTGCGTAATTCATCGGCATAGTTCATGAGTGATAAAGGAATATGACAGTAGCCGTCAGGGTTTTTGTCGAGATAATCCTGATGGTATTCCTCAGCTGTGTAAAACGATTTGAGCGGAAGCAGTTCGACTGCCAACGGAAGTGGATATTTTTTCTGTTCTTCAGCAAGCATGTCTCTGGCGATAAGATAATCATTATCATCGGTATAATATATTCCTGTGCGGTATTGTGTGCCGAAATCGCCCCCTTGATGATTTAATGATGTTGGGTCTATAGTTTTGAAATACAATTTGATAATGGTATTCAGTTCAAGTATTGCTTCATCATAGTCAATCTTCACTGTTTCTGCAAATCCCGTATCACCCTGTTTTACCATTTTGTATGATGGGTTTACAATTGTACACAATCCGTTGCTGAAGCCTACTTCGGTTGAAATAACACCGGGGATTTTTTTGAAGAAATGTTCCGTCCCCCAGAAACATCCTCCTGCCAGATATATTGTTTTCATAATAGTTATCAGAAATTGAAGCCTAAACCAAGTGAAAAAGTATAATCTATATTTACAAGTTCTTTAAATGAAGCTTTTTTTGTCAAGCGGTCTTCCGACATGGCGTATGTGTGATATAACGAGTTGTAATATTGAGTGCCGAGAATAAAATTTAGATTCAACATTTTGAACAGTTGATATGTCAGCCTGAGTCTCAAATTGGCATCTATATCGTATTTCTCCCCGTATTTTCTGTAAGGTGCATATAAAGTGAACCGTGTGTTGCCGGAAAACTTTTCTTTCTTCCATGAAAACTGAATGATTCCGGATGCTCCGAATTCCGATGCAATTTTTGCACCCTTACTCCAGTAATAATCGCCGAGAATGGCTCTGCGGCTGTCATCATTATTGAAAGTGCATATTACAAATCTTAACGATGCAGGACTGACACCCATAGTGAAGAATAATTCTTCACTTTCACTGAAACGCCATTGAATTCCGGGAGAAGCATCTATATAAGCTGGTGACAGAAAACCTCCCATTTTTGTGCCTACGGTTTCATTGTTTACAGTTGTATAATGAATTATCGGCATTATGTCAGTATAGAACCCCGCATAAATATTTATGTACATATTGCCTGCCAACTCGTAGGCTCCTTCAGTCCTGATATTCAGATTGTCAGATTTTTTTCTGAGCTTGCCGACAGCATTGAAATAATCGTCATATATATATTTCAGGAACAGATTTGAACGAAGATCGTATGCCCATCTGTTCCCCTTATAATGCAGGTCGTATTCGGCATATAGTGTCCCTGTCAATTCGTTAACTATTTTGTCAATGTTGTAGTCAAAATCATGGATCAAAGAAATGTTAGCATTGCCTTCGTGCCACCATTTCTTCGACTGCTCCTTTACCACTTCGCTTGAATCAGTATCCAATGCATTGTTTTCCTGCGAATACAGATGCAGCGGTGTTATCATCAGTACGAGTGCAATTGCAGTCAGTAATCTCTTGTGGTTGAGCGTCATATCAATTGTTTGTTATCGGTTAAACTTAATTATGCAAATATATATTAAATTTTATTGTATT
>CALFIZ010000128.1 GCA_937877575.1 uncultured Marinilabiliales bacterium
CTCAGTAGGTATCCAGCAGATGCAGACGGCTCATGATCATGTAGGTGGGCACCGCCGTGACGGAGGAGGTAAACATGAGGGAATACACGATCATTTTGCTCATGAAGCGGCTGCCCGGAAAAACAAACTTGCTCAGCGGAAATGCGGCCATGCTGGCCAGTACGATATGCCCCACGCACCCCAGCGTTACAATGAACAGGGTATTGAACAGGTAGCGCAGGAAGGGCACAAGAGAATCCGACAGGATGGAAAAAAGCTCCGAAAAATTGGACGTGGTGGGCTGGATAAAAAACAGCCTGGGCGGGAAAATGAACAGCTCGTTGATGGGCTTAAAGGCGTTTGAAACCATGAACACCACGGGAAACAGCGCCACCAGCGCAAACACCGTCAGGCACAGTACCGCAAAGATCATCATCAGTGCGCTGCCGCCGAGCGTTGAGATCGAGAAATTCCGCTTCATCCCAACACCTCCTGCCATGCGCACGTCATTGAGAACAGCTCCGTCCCCTTCGCGTTTTGCACGCTCACAAGCGCCGCGCCCAAGCCTTCCGGCGTATCGGAGGCGCGCGTCACGGTCAATTGAAAATCGCCGTGATCCGCGATCTGCCAATCGCGGTCATAGGAGATCATCCACGTCTGCTTCTGCACGCGTCCGCCGAGCATCAGGCTCGCCTTATAAAGATCGCCGTGCGTGCTCTTGAGCGTTTCCGCCGCGTTTTGCGCATACAGGATCGCCGTATCGCGATCCGCGCTGCTTTGGGAGATGGATTCGGACTGCGCGAACGCCTGCAGGCAGATCGCTGCCGCAAGCGCAAAGAACAGCACCATCAAAAGCTGTCCGATGAGAGCCAAAGGCGCTTTGTTGTTCATGGCAGCTCCTCCCCTCCGCGCAGCGCAGCGCATACGGTCTGCATGCCGCCCGCGTCCGTGATGTGCAGCGTCAGAAGCCCGCCGTTCATCCCGCCTTCCAAGGCGTCCGCCGGAAGGATCTTCTCGCCGCTTTCAAAATCGATCCCGGCGTCCGCTGCGATAAACTGCTCGCACAGCCACCCGTCCCGGCAGAAGAGGCGCGTCTCGTACGCTTCGTTTTCGCGGCGTTCCGCAATGTGCAGAACGGTCATGCCGTCCTCAACGGCGGCAACCAGAGCCTCGAACTTCTCCTTGGCGGTCTGCTCGCCTTCCTTGATCTCGGCGTCTTCCTTGTCCTTGGTGATGGTAATCTTTTCAGCCTGACCGAGCTGTGAAACCACTGCATCTTCGAGCTTAAAGCCTTTTTCTTCAGAAATGACGGTACCGCCTGTAAGTATTGCGATATCTTCCAACATTTCCTTTCTTCTGTCACCAAATCCCGGAGCCTTTACGGCAGCCACATTGATAGTGCCGCGGATCTTGTTGACGACCAATGTTGCAAGTGCCTCACCTTCAATATCTTCGCAGATGATGAGCAGTGGACGGCCGGTCTGCAGTGACTTCTCAAGAATAGGAAGCAAATCCTTCATTGCCGATATCTTCTTGTCATAGATAAGAATCAACGGACTGTCGAGAACAGCCTGCATCTTTTCGGTGTCGGTTACGAAATATGATGAAATGTAACCTCTGTCGAACTGCATGCCTTCCACTACGTCAACGGTGGTTTCGATACCTTTGGCCTCTTCTATTGTGATGACGCCTTCCTTTTTGACTTTTGCCATAGCTTCTGCTATCTGGTTGCCGATTTCTGAGTCGTTGTTCGCTGAAATGGTGGCCACCTGTTTGATCTTTTCGTTGTCATTGCCGATTTCCTGTTTCTGTTTCTTGAGGTCTTCAATGACAGCTTTGACAGCCTTGTCTATTCCGCGTTTCAAATCCATAGGATTTGCACCTGCGGTTACGTTTTTCAGACCTTCTGCAACGATAGCCTGGGCAAGTATTGTTGCGGTTGTTGTACCGTCACCTGCAATATCGTTGGTCTTTGATGCCACCTCTTTTACAAGCTGTGCACCCATGTTCTCGAATTTGTCTTCGAGCTCTATCTCTTTGGCTACTGTAACTCCATCCTTTGTCACCTGAGGAGCACCGTATGATTTCTCAATGATGACATTGCGGCCTTTAGGACCCAATGTGACTTTAACTGCATTTGCCAATTCGTCAACGCCGGTTTTTATCTTGTTTCTTGCGTCAACATTATATATTATTTCTTTTGCCATGATTTTAATAGTTTAGGTTAATGATTGATTAAATGATTGCTACAATATCTGATTCTCTCATAATCATATAGACTGTGCCATCGAGATTTATCTCTGTGCCGGCATATTTGCCATACAATACTGAATCACCCGGTTTTACGGTCATTGGTTCGTCTTTCTTGCCAGGACCTACGGCCACAACTGTTCCTTTTTGAGGTTTTTCCTTTGCGGTGTCAGGGATTATAATTCCGCCGGCAGTCTTTACTTCAGCAGCAGCAGGTTCAACTAAAACTCTGTCTGCTAATGGTTTAATGCTTAATTTTGTCATTTTCTTAACGTTTTTATTATTCTGATACTTTTTCCTAATTTCGTGCTGCCTGAAATACCGGCAGCAATTTTCGGGTATTGCATAAAGTATGCCAAACCTCCTATAAACAAAAAATGTCAGACTGTATATGACAATCTGACATTTTTTATGTTGTTATCCAGCTAATATTATTCAGCTTCAGTAGGAGGTGTCTGATAGTTTGCTGCTTCAGCAGGTGTCTGTTCGTTTTCTATGATATTTCTTAACTGAGTATCACTTTCAACAACTTCACTGTATTTGTGTCTCGGAATCAGGAATACAGATACTAAACACAGCACGCACACGATTATTGCAACCGTCCATGTCGTTTTTTCAATGAAGTCAGTGGTTTTTCTGACGCCCATATATTGATTCTGTGACTGGAAGTTTGATGCTAAACCACCACCTTTGGAATTTTGAACCAATACTACTAAAACCATTATTACACAAGCTATTAGGATAGCAATCGTAACTACATAATATATACCCATGATTTATTTGTTATTTTGTTTTTCTTTCAGTTTTTCAATTTGGGCTGCAAAGTAACTACTTTTTTTCGGATTTAACAAACAAAGCTGTTGATAAATTTTTTCCGCTTTCTCATAATTACCCTGCATCTCATAGATTCTTGCAAGCGTTTCACTCACAACATCCTGATTATC
This sequence comes from uncultured Marinilabiliales bacterium, assembly GCA_937877575.1. Lineage (GTDB taxonomy): Bacteria > Bacteroidota > Bacteroidia > Bacteroidales > BM520 > RGIG7150. Next base: position 3,174 of record CALFIZ010000128.1, read on the forward strand.
AGTGTCACTTTCCAATGATGCCTCTTCTAAAGAAGGAGAGGTTTTTTTATTAACAGTCGGTTTTGACTGGCCGGTTTTGTGGTCTTCTTGTTTCTTTTTTTGGATGAAATCGAACCAGGAAACCGGCTGAATCTCGATAAAACTGTTGTCTTTTTGCGCGGAATTCTGTTTTTTTGAACCCTTTTCCTCCATCATCAGTGTTTTTCGGAGAATTTCCCTGTCATTGATTGTATATGCGGAAATGCCTGCCTGACGGCTGTATCTGATGTCTTCGTTGTCAAGCATGAATTTGAGATACAGCATGTGGGCAGTCTGGAAATAGGGATATTTGAGCAGTATGTCTTCTATCGCTGAAATATCGTCCTTGCTGTGTGAAGATGGATGCTGGATATAGCTGAATAATACATCTCTTTTCATAATCACCAGTTTACTGCGGTTTCATTAAACAGGTCGTCAACAAGCTGTGACACGATTTCATTCACCAAAGCACCTTCCACATCGCTGAGGCTCAGGGAACTGTCATAATCCTGGTATCTTGTGAACGTTTTGGTGAAGTTGCTCTTTTCATCAAAATCGTTGGTATAATGTACGCGGATGGATATGGAGAGCCGGTTCATCGCCGCTGTCTGGTCGGATGTAATCGCTTGAGGTGTAGTGGTATAGCTGGTTATAGCGCCCGAAAAGGCCATGTCTCCGTCAGAGTCCACTATGCTCAGGGAAGTCCTCGTCAGAAATTTTTCCTTGAGGGCTTCTGTTAGTTCCTGACTTAAGGATGGATTTACAATTGTGGCCTGGTTGGTGAAATAATCCACCGAGACGGTTTTTATATCCGGTGAAATGGAAGCCCCCGAGAAGGAGTAAATCTTGCATGACGGCAGCAGTACTGTAATGCAAATAAGAATCAATGCCATAGGAAAATGTTTCATAAGAATTTGATTATCTGTCGTTTTCAAGATCGTATTCCTTTATTTTCCTATATAGGGTCCTTTCGGAAATGCCAAGTTCATCGGCTGCTTTTCTTTTGTTCTTATGTCTCGAGAGAGCTCTCTTAATCAGAATCTTTTCGTTTTCCTCAAGCGTCATCGGTTCCTCGTCAATCTCTGCCGACTTAGCCTCCAATTTGTGGGTGATGGTCGGCTTGTTCTCAATTGTTTCTATTCTGTATGGAGCCTGTTCGGCCTTGCTGTCCTGCTCAATGATACGGTCATATATGTATTCGCCTTGCGGATGCATGTTGTCCATCACGTCGGTCAGCGGTTTGACTGTGGAATCAGACAGGTTCTGGCTTTTTATGATTTGGTTCAGGGTTGCATGAAGTTCGTTGACCTCAGCTTTCATGTCGAAGAGAATTTTGTAGAGAATGTCCCGTTCCGTCATGCTGATGGTTTCTTCCTTGTTTGAGGATTCGCTCATGATGACCGGCAGCATGGAATTATTCGAGTCAGGCAGGTATTTTCTCAGAATCTCAGGTGTGATCAGCCTGTCTTTTTCAATGATGGATATCTGTTCAGTCACGTTTTTCAGTTGGCGCACATTGCCATCCCAGCGATAGTTCTTCAACATTACCGAAGCTTCCGGAGTCAGTTCAATCTGGGGCATGTTGTATGATTCCGAGCAGCCCATGGCGAATCTCCTGAAAAGCAGTGGAATATCGTCTTTCCTTTCACGCAGTGGCGGAATATATATAGGTACTGTGTTTAGACGATAGTAGAGGTCCATACGGAATTTGCCCTTCTGTATGCTCTGATGCATGTTGTCGTTTGTGGCGGCTACGACTCTGACGTTGGTTTTCTGTACTTTGGATGAGCCTACCTTAATAAACTCACCTGTTTCGAGGACTCGGAGCAGACGCACTTGGGTCGTGAGAGGCAGCTCTGCCACTTCATCAAGGAAAATGGTGCCGCCGTCAGCAGTTTCAAAATAACCTTTGCGCGATTCCGTGGCTCCGGTGAAGGAGCCTTTTTCATGGCCGAACAGTTCACTGTCAATCGTGCCTTCCGGAATTGCTCCGCAGTTGACGGCTATGGATGGATGCTGTTTGCGGGGGCTGAGTTTGTGGATGATGTTGGGGAAGAATTCCTTTCCGACACCGCTTTCACCTTGTATCAGAACCGTAATGTCCACCTTCGCAACCTGACATGCGATTTCAATTGCATGATTCAGTGCCGGCGTATTGCCGATGATGCCGAATTGTTTTTTTATGGTCTGTATGTCTTCCATTATAGTTTGTTATCCTATGACAGTAATGTCGTCGGTTGTTTTATTGCACTCTATCTGATGGTTGCACCGAATTCTTTGCCGTACAGGTTGATAAGCTGTGTCATGGTCTTGTCAATCTGTTCGTCGGTCAGAGTCTTTTCATCGTCGCGCAGGAAATATGCAATGGCGTATGATTTCTTGCCGGCTCCCACCGTAATGCCCTCATATACGTCAAACAGGTTCATCGATTTGATTATCTTGCCGCCTCTCTGACGGGTGATGTTCACTATGTCAGAATATTTCACCTGCTTGTCAACGACAATGGCAAGGTCTCTTCTGGTATCGTTGAATTTTGGTAACGGAGAGAAGGAGACTTTGTTCCTGCCTTTGAGTTTCAGTGCGTTAGCCCAAAGAATATCAGCGAAGAAAACATTCTGCTTGATGTCATAATAATCAAGCAGATTCTGTGGAACCTCGCAAATCTGGGCAATCTCGGTCTTGTCTATTCTGATGAGGAGGGTTTTGCCGAAGATGCCGTCGATTTCCTCTTCATTTTCGCGCTTCATGTCAATACCTATCCTGTGAAGCAGGCGTAATGTGTCGGACTTTATGTCGAAGAATGTCACATCTTTTTTTTCGGCATACCATGATTCGTTGACATAGTTGCCTGTTGCAAAAATGGCAAGATGCTGCACCTCTTCGTATTTCTTGTCCACATTTTTGCTGTCGGCGAATTCCGGATGATATGAATAAACGTTGCCGAACTCGAAGAATTTAAGCCCTTTGGCTTTCCGGTTGATATTGTATATTATCGACTGCAGACCGCCGAAAATCAGGCTGCGGCGCATGATGTTGAGTTCTTTCGACAGCGGGTTGAGGACTCTGACGTTGTTTTCCGGTGCGAAGGCGGGAACTAACTTTGACAAATCTTCAGCACATAGTGAGTTGTTCATTATCTGCGTGTAGCCGTTGTCGCACAGGAAGTCGCCTGCTATTTCAGCGACTCTTTCCGGGTCGGGTTTTGGGGAGTTGCCGAAGGTGAAGTTCTGTTCACGTCCGATTTCAATATTGTTGTAACCGTATATGCGGAGTACTTCCTCAATGACGTCAGCCTCACGATATACATCGTATTTTGCAGTAGGGACACCGACTGTCAGCTGTTCATCATCATGGGATATGATGTCGAAGTCCATGGACTGGAGTATGAAAATGATTTCTTCCTTAGTTATCTCTTTGCCTATCAGTCTGTTGACTCTGTCGTATAACAGTGTCACCTGTTTTCTTGGAATCGGGTTTGGATATACGTCGGTGATTTCGGAGGATATTTTTCCGCCGGCGATTTCCTTTATGAGCAGGGCTGCACGTTTCAGTGCAAAGATGGTCATTTCAGGATCCACACCGCGTTCATACCTGAATGATGCATCGGTTTGAAGACCGTGACGCTTGGCGGTTTTTCTGATGGTAGGGGAGTCGAAGACTGCGGCTTCAATGAAAACATTGGTGGTGCTTTCGCTGATGCCGGATTTTTCACCGCCGAAGACTCCGGCAATCACCATGCCCTCGTTTTCGTCACAGATGATCAGGTCCTCACTGCTGAGTTTTCTGTCAACGCCGTCAAGGGTTCTCAATACAGTATCCTGAGGCAGTTTCTTTACAATGATATGCTTTCCGCCTATCTTGTCAGCATCGAATGTATGGAGCGGATGACCGGTTTCAAACAGTACGAAGTTGCTGATATCGACCACGTTGTTGATAGGTTTGAGACCTATTGACATAAGGCGTTTTTTCAACCATTCCGGGGATTCGGTAACAGTGACGCCGGATACGCTGACACCTGCATAACGGAGGCAGGCTTGCGGGTCTTCCACGGTTATTCTGACGTTGAGATCGTGGTTGTCGGCCTTGAAACCGGATACGTCCGGCATCTTCAGTTTTACGAATTCCTTTTTTCCGGCATTGTAGTTGTCGAGACTGAGCAGCGCACACAAGTCACGTGTTACGCCGATGTGTCCGGTTGCATCGGAACGGTTGGCGGTAAGACCTATTTCAAAACCGTATTCGTCGTTGAGACCGAGAAATTCCTTTAAAGGGGTCCCTGGGACTGCGGAAGGGTCGAGCACCATGATGCCATCGTGCGAGTTTCCGAGACAAAGCTCGTCCTCAGCACAAATCATTCCCTCGGAAACGCAGCCGCGCAGTTTGCCTTTCTTTATGGTTACAGGCTTTTCGCCAAAATATAGTGTTGTGCCGATGGTGGCAACTGCAACTTTCTGACCTGCAGCAACATTCGGTGCTCCGCAGACAATGTCGAGAGGCGTGTCACCGCCGATATTTACTTTTGTAACATGCAGATGGTCGGAATTGGGATGTGCCTCGCATGTCAGCACTTCTCCGACAACGACACCCTTTAAACCGCCCTTCACTAATTCTTCCTTTTCTAATGTTTCAACTTCCAAACCGCAGAATGTCAGTTTGTCAGAAACTTCTTCTGCCGACAGATTACAATCGACATAATCCTTTAACCAAGAATAAGATACCTTCATTTTCTAAAAAATAAAACAAACTGCAAATTTACAATAATAATTTGAGTAATGTTAAAAATGAATTTTAATTAATGATTTTTTCCAAGTCTGTAACCGAAAAGGGCAAAGCAGAGAATGATAGCATAACATGGTATCGTAATCCAGTAAGCTTGCTGGAAACCGATAACATCGTTGAGTTTGCCGAGGATGAGCGGCATGACGGCACCGCCGGCAATGGCCATGATGAGCAATGCCGAAGCAGTCTTTGTGTGATGTCCCACACCGTCAAGTGCCAACGGCCATATTGCAGGCCATATCAGTGAATTGGCAAGTCCCATCAGACACACGAAAAGCACCGTGAGCGGTATGTGCATGGTTATGGGATGGAAAGTGGCAAGGTCGATGAATGGAAATGTTATGGATTTTGTGACATTAACGCTGAGGGCAAGTATTGCAAATACAATACCTAAGGCAGAGCATCCGATCAGTGCCTGACGCTGTGATATGACTTTGGGAATAAGAGCAACACCGATGAAATAGCCTATCACCATGCCCAAAAGAGTGATGCTCGTGAAGTATTTTGCCGATACCATGTCAACACCTAAGGCCCTGCCGTAATTTATTACGGAGTCGCCGGCTATGACTTCCACACCGACATAGAAGAACAGGGCAATGATACCGAACCATAGATAAGGATATTGCCATATCGTCTTCTTGGAATCCTTTGCGGTCTCCTCCTCTTCCTCGTTTGGCTCCGGCAGGTCAACTGCAAGAATGAGAAATCCGAGGACAACGAGCACGATGGTCATGATGAGATATGGCGTAACCAGTCTGTGGGACAAAACGGTGAGGTCTTCTATCTCGTCAAGTCCGCTAAGTAACACGGCACCGAGAATGATGGGAGCAAGAATCCCTGCAAATTTGTTGCAGATACCCATGATACTCATGCGGCGGGCAGCCGTCTCTATCGGACCCAGAATTGTAACATACGGATTAACGGCAGTTTGCATAAGCGCAAGTCCTGAACCGAGGATGAACAAACCTAACAGAAACAGAATATATGACCTTGATGATGCTGCAGGAATGAACAGTGCCGCACCTATGGCCATGACAAAAAGTCCTATCGCTAAACCTTTCTTAAATCCGGTTTTCTTCAATATAGCCGATGAAGGCAGTGACCATACAAGATATGAAATGTAAAATGCGAATGTAACGAGGTATGCCTCAAACTGGTTCAATTCGCATGTCTTCTGAAGGAACGGAATCAATGTCCCGTTGAGCCATGTAACGAATCCGAATATGAAATAGAAAATACCTATTATGAAAAGGTAGAAAAATTGTTTGTTGTTATTTCCCATTTTGTTTGAATTTTTACTTTATGAATTTATTACTTTTAACCTTTCAGCAGTTTCTTCATCTTCGATTTGTAGTTTTCGACATCGGGCTGGTTGAACGGATTAACTTCGATGGTGTAACCGCTGATACCGCATGCAAATTCGAACATATAGATGAGTTGTCCCAATGAATATTCAGAAATCTGAGGTATTGCAATCGTGATGTTTGGAACGCCGCCTTCGAGGTGGGCACTCGTTGTGGCTTTCTGGGCAATCCTGTTGATTTGGTGGAGACTCTTGCCAGCCACATAGTTGAGATTGTCAATGTCACCATCGATTTCGGGGACAGTGATGTCGTATTTGACCCTATCGACCTGAATTACAGTTTCAAACAGTTTTCTTGTCCCGCCCTGAATGAACTGGCCAAGTGAATGAAGGTCGGTAGTGTTGCTGACACTTGCAGGGAAAAGGCCTTTGCCATCCTTGCCTTCACTTTCGCCGTAAAGCTGTTTCCACCATTCGGAAACATAGTTGAGGTTGTCAAGATAGTTGACAAGTATTTCTATGTCGAAACCGGCAGCATAAAGGACATTGCGCGCAACGGCATATTCGTATGCCGGACTGTAGATGGCTTGAGTTTCGTCAAGACACATTTTAGCTATGTCTCCGGCTCCTTCGAGGATTTTTTCAATGTCGTATCCGGCAAGCGCAATAGGAAGGAGACCAACAGGTGTCAGAACCGAAAACCGTCCCCCTACGTCATCAGGGATTATATATGTGGGATACCCACACATATCTGACAGGTTTTTCAGTGTGCCGCGCGATTTGTCGGTGATGGCAATGATTCTGTTTGCAGCCTCGCTTTCACCATATTTCTTGATGAGATGCTGGCGAAGAATCCTGAATGCTATGGCGGGTTCGGTGGTCGTGCCGGATTTGGAGATGACGTTCACGCTGACGTCTCCGCTGTCGCAGAGTTTCAGCACGTCGTCCAGATCCTCTCCCGAGACGCTGTTGCCGGCGAAGTAGACCTTCAGTTCGGCGAATTCGTTGTACATCTCGCCCCTCAGCAGCTCCAGCAGCGCCCGGATCCCGAGATAGGAGCCGCCGATGCCGATGACAACCAGGATGTCGCTCTGACGACGGATCCTGTCCGCGGCATCCTTGATGCGGGCATACTCTTCCTTATCGAAACCGACGGGAAGATCTCTCCAGCCCAGACGGTCGTTTCCGGCGCCCGTTCCCTCCCGC
>CALFIZ010000129.1 GCA_937877575.1 uncultured Marinilabiliales bacterium
ATGTCCCGCTCTGTTGGGTTCTCATTTACGGATTTAATATCCTGCGTATTTATTGGATCGCTTTAGTGGTGCAATACCATCCGGATTGGTTTGAGTTGTTGCACAACTACGTGTTCAAATATCTTTTTTACGGATTGCTTTTTCTGATGTGGGTTATATATACTTACCGGTTAGGGAGAGCGGATTAGCTCGCAGATCGTGTAAGGTACCCGCCGCCACTATTTCTCCACCGTTTCGTCCGCCTTCCGGACCGAGGTCGATTAGCCAGTCGCAGGCTTTGATGACATCGGGATTGTGCTCAATAATGAGTACCGTATTGCCTTTGTCCACTAACAAGCGAAGGACATTATTCAATATGCGTATGTCCTCAAAATGGAGTCCTGTGGTAGGCTCGTCCAAGATATAGAGTGTTTTGCCGGTGGCGGGACGGGCGAGGAAAGTGGCTAATTTGATGCGTTGGCTCTCGCCGCCGCTGAGGGTGGTAGAAGACTGACCTAATTTCAGGTAGCCCAATCCCACATCCTGCAAGGTCTTTATTTTTCGCAGTATCTGCGGTTGTGCCTCAAAGAAGTCAACGGCTTGATTGATAGTCATGTCTAACACGTCGGCTATGGTTTTGCCTTTGAACTTGACCTCCAAGGTCTCTCGGTTATATCGTCCGCCTCCACACGCTTCGCAGTTGACATACACGTCCGGCAGGAAATGCATTTTGATGGTTTTATAGCCGTTGCCGGCACACTCTTCGCAGCGTCCTGATTTGGCATTAAAACTGAACCGCCCCGCCTGCCATCCGCGGATCTTGGCTTCCGGCAGTTGGGCAAACAGCTCTCGAATGTCGGTAAATACATTGGTATAAGTGGCAGGATTTGAGCGTGATGTGCGACCGATGGGGGCCTGGTCGATTTCAATGACTTTGTCGATATTCTCCAGACCTGTTATGCCATCGTATGGGAGACATTGGCGATTCCCGTGATATATTCTGTTGTTGAGAATCGGATAGAGTGTCTGGTTGATGAGTGATGATTTTCCGCTGCCTGAGACACCGGTGACGCATATCATCGTGTTGAGAGGTATTTTGAGGGTGACATTCTTGAGATTGTTACCTTTTGCACCTGTCAGAACAAGGAAGCTGCCGTTGCCTGGACGGCGGAATTCCGGAACCGGAATTTGATGTTTGCCGCTTAGATATTGTCCGGTTATTGAGCCGGATTTGATGATGTCGTCTTTTGTGCCCTGAGCCACCACGTGTCCTCCCAGACGTCCTGCTCCGGGGCCAATGTCAATGATGTTGTCGGCGGCAAGCATGGTGTCCGTGTCATGTTCCACGACAATAATCGTATTGCCGAGGTCACGCAGTTTCTTCAGAGATTCAATGATTCTGTGATTGTCTCGTTGATGCAGTCCTATGCTTGGCTCATCAAGAACGTAAACGACTCCTATCAGTTGTGAGCCTATCTGAGTGGCAAGCCTTATGCGCTGTGACTCACCGCCGGACAATGACTGTGCGGACCTGCTGAGTGAGAGGTATCCTAAGCCGACATCCAATATGAAGTCAAGCCGTTTGTTGATTTCCGAAAAGATGTCTTTCGCAATGGTTTTTTTCTTGGCATCAATCGATTTGCTGACTTGGTCAATCCAAACTTTGAATGATGACAGTTCCATATCGGATACCTCAGCAATGTTTTTCCCTTCGATTTTAAACTGAAGAGAGTCGGGTTTCAGTCGGGCGCCATGACATTCAGGACACGTAATTTCATTCATAAAAGACTGTGTCCATTTTTTAAACGACAGATAATCAGGCATTTTGTCCTGTTCTTCAATGAATGAGACTATCCCTTCGAAATTGATATAGTAGTCGGATGTGACTCCGAGGAAACGGTTGTTGACCGAAAACTTTTCATTGGAGCCGAAGAGAATGGTGTTTATTGCATCTTGTGACAGATCTTTGACCGGAGTATCGATGGTGAAGCCGAATTTTTTGCCTATTATTTCAATTTGGTTGAAAACCCAGTTTTTTTTGAATTTGCCGAGAGGTGCAATGCCGCCGTTCCTTATGCTGAGCTCCTTGTCGGGGAAAAGTCTTTCTATGTCAACTTCATTGATAGTGCCGAGACCATTGCATTTTGTACATGCGCCATACGGAGAGTTGAAGGAGAAAGAGTTCGGTTCCGGGTCGTTGTAAGATATGCCACTGGTAGGGCATACGAGTTTTTTACTGTATATCTTGCTCTCTTCGGAGTCCTCCTCTGTAATTGACAGAGTGTCTTTGCCATAGGTGAAGGCGGTCTTCACTGCTTCCTTCAGGCGTGTTTGGTTTTTTTCATTCACTATCAGCTTGTCAACGACCAGGCTGATATCGTGAATCTTGTATCTGTCGGTCTGCATTCCGTAGGTGATATCACGTATCTCACCGTCAACATAGACTTTCAGAAATCCCTGTTTGCGTACAGATTCGAACAGTTCTCTGTAGTGGCCTTTTTTGCCGGAAATTAAGGGAGCGAGAATGAATATGGATTTCTGGTCGTATCTGTTGTTGATGAGGTCAAGTATTTGGGATTCAGTGAATTTGACCATCTTTTCTCCGGTGATAGGAGAGTAGGCGTCTGAAATCCGGGCAAACAACAGTCGCAGCAGGTCATATATCTCGGTGATTGTACCGACAGTTGACCTTGGATTCTTATTGGTGGTTTTTTGTTGGATAGCGATTACAGGGCTTAGGCCGGTAATGGAATCCACGTCAGGTCTTTCGAGGTTTCCGATGAACTGGCGGGAGTAGCGCGACATGGTTTCCATGTATCTTCTCTGACCTTCAGCGTAAATGGTGTCGAAGGCAAGGGATGAT
>CALFIZ010000130.1 GCA_937877575.1 uncultured Marinilabiliales bacterium
CTTCTATGACACCTGCATCGATAAGACGCTTACGATAAGGCTGAAGTGCGGGGCCATTCTTTCCCAAGGCGTTCTGCAACTTTTCAGTGGTTGCTGTTTCACCGCAGTGTGCAACCGCCTTCAAGAATTTCACATCATTATCGCTAAGCGGAGCCAAGATTGGTTTGAACACGTTGTCTTCCATATCCCCCATTGCCGACCTTTCAGCCTTGTCCATAATCATATCGGTTACCTCACCACCCTCTGGGGTATATTGGATTACATAGTAACCAATCAGTTGCATAAGATAGGGAAAACCTTGTGTCGCCAATGCCGCACGGTCAAGAATGTCGTCCGATGCCATTATCCCGATCGATTTGAACGCACGTTCATAATAAGCCCGAATCAGGTTGGTTGAAATCATCCCTAACTCCACTTTGACAGCTCGGTTCAGGAAGGTGAGTACGCTATCGTTGAGCACGCTGGAAACCGCGAATGGAAGTCCCGCCATCGCTATCGCTATGTTTTTACGGTCGCCAACCAGTTCCTGATAAGAGGCTGCCACCTCGCGCATAGCGGCGGAAGTGCGAACCTCGTCGATAAGAATAAGAGCACCTTTGTCCTTTTCAGCCAGCTTGTCGCAGAGCAGCGACATCTTTGCACGGAAACCATACTGCCGTTCTGCCGCCTCGGAGAAAGTAAGGCCGAACGAAAAGCCAAGCATACCTGCATTCATTCCAGTCAGTTTTCGCTTCTCGTCCTTGAAGTAAGACGAACCGTTCAACTGAAACTGTTCGATGATAGCACTTGGCATGCCTTCATGGGCTGTCACGCGGGCCACTACATAACCTGCCTTCGAAGCACGGTCGCTAAGTTCAAGCAGCAGAGCGGTCTTACCCATTCCGCGTTGTCCAAGAAAAAGTGTGCAGCGGTTGCGTGAACCGATAGGTTCCCTCAACCCGGCCATAAACTGCTCAATTACTCCATCTCGCCCGATATACTGCTCCGGGCGGTTACCAAACGTCGGCTGAAACAGGCCGTGAATGCCCTCTTGGTTGCTCTTCTTCATTTCCTTTACTTTCTTTTATTCTCTTTTATTCTTCTTTATTCTCTTTTATTCTTTTATGGATGCAAAAGTACAATTTTTTCGTTATCAAGAAAGGGTTTTGAGAAAAAAAGTTAGTTCTGAGAAGAAGAAAGCACATTTTAATCTGTATCGGGGCTTTTGTGGCAATATTTTTCGGGAACCGGGATCCGACTTGGTTTTTGTGGTATATTTGCAAAAAATTTAACTGATTACATTATGAAAAAATCATTGACGGTATTTTTAATCCTATTTGCAACATTCACAAATTACGCGCAGAACGCTAAACCGGCGGAACAACTGCCGGAAACCGACCCTATAATCCTCAACCGTATCAGTGAATGGCAGGACCTCAAGTTCGGCTTTATGATGCACTGGGGCATATATTCACAATGGGGTGTTGTGGAATCATGGTCGATATGCAACGAACCCTGGATTGACCGCGGCGGCGTTCCATACAACAAATATGTTGCTGACTATCAGGCATTAAACAAAACATTCAACCCTACCGGCTTCGATGCTGAACAGATTGCCGAATTGGCCGGGGAAGCCGGCATGAAATACGTGGTCTTCACCACCAAACACCACGACGGTTTCTGCATGTATGATACAAAATATACCGACTACTCCGTCACCGGCTCGAGTTGTCCGTATTCAAAACATGAAAATCCCGACATAACTGCCGACATAGTCAACGCATTCAGAAACAAGGGTTTTTGGACAGGGCTGTATTTCTCAAAACCCGACTGGCACTGTCCCGACTATTGGGCGCCCGAATGGGCCACTCCCGACAGAAACGTCAACTACGACCCGACGACCTATCCGGAGCGCTGGCAGAAATACTGCGATTTCACCTACAACCAAATCCATGAGCTGACACACAACTACGGTGACATCGACATCCTGTGGCTTGACGGCGGCTGGATACGCCCCGAATGGAGCATCGACGATGAAACCCGCGAATGGCTCGGATGCCGGCAGTGGGTTCAGGACATTGACATGCCGAAGGTTGCAGCCATGGCACGCGACAACAACCCTGACCTGATAATCGTTGACCGCTCTGTCCACGGCAGATACGAAAACTATCAGACACCTGAACAGGCTATTCCCGACACCCTTCTCCCTTATCCTTGGGAAACCTGCATGTCGATGGGCGATTCATGGTCATATAGCGACAATGATGTTTACAAATCAACCAACAAATTGATTCACAACCTTATAGACATTGTGGCAAAAGGCGGAAACTATCTTCTGAATGTCGGTCCGGGACCTGACGGCAGACTGCACCCGACAGCCGTTCAGCGTTTGCACGACATCGGCAAATGGATGAAAGCCAACGGACAGGCTATCTATTCCACCCGTCCCCTCTACCCTTACTGCGACGGCAAGGTACGCTTCACTCAGAGCAGGGACGGTCACGTCTATGCCATTTATCTCCTCGATGAAGGCGAAACTCTACCGGAACATTTCGATTTCAAATGCAGCAGCAACCTGAAAAACGGGTCGATAAAGGTGATGGGCGCCTCAGCAAAGGCAACAATAAAAAAGACCGGTGACACCTACAGGATAACGGTTCCCACAAAACTGCGCAAGAATCCACCCTGCGAAAACGCTATTGTTTTTATCTGCAAATAAACGCATAGCCGCACCCACCTGACGGGCACCCGGCAGCACCACTCGCTCCCCCGGCGGTTTTCAAACCGGCTGCAACTTTCCAATTCAATTATGATGGCAGCACGGGCGACAAGAATCTCTTCATGTTCATTAATGTGTCACCACGATTTCCTTTGTGATGGCACATCCATCTTTCAATTTCATCCGAAGAATGTAAACACCGGCCTTAAGGCTGCTTACATTCAACTCCTTATATCCAGAAAGATTCCTTTCACTGAACATAATCTGTCCGGATGGGTCAGAAACGGTCAGGCTGACCATATTCCTGCAGTCTATCCTTAGAACATCATTCACAGGGTTAGGGTACACCTTAACGGCGTTATCTTCGCTGTCATCAATTCCTTCATTCAAAACAAATGAAGCGTATATGGTATGACTTGTGGTAACATTGTTGAAAGTATAAGCAGATACAGCACCTACGCTGACATTATCTACCAGCACGTCACCTATGAGATAGCCTTTATTGGCTGAAATGGTAAACTTTTGACTGCCACCGTCAGTAACCTTCACCAAACCCGAAGGAGAAATTGAGCCGTTTGAACTGCACGAAGCGGATATGCTGTGTCTGGATGAGTCGTGTGTGGCTCTTGACACATTGATACTCAGCAGATACGTACCTACACCACCGTCATTGTAAGACGACACTCTGAAATATACGGTACCGCCATTTTCTTTGAGAATACTTCCAGGCATCTCATCATCAACGGCATCAGACCATGTGGAACCGTTATCGGTTGAATATGAGAACAATGCATCAACGGTATATGAGCCGCTGCCGCTATTATACGAGTCATACAGACGCGGAACAACAGAATAATCGTATCCTGAAGGCAAAGTTATCTTATAATAGTCAATATCGCTTGAATTATGGAGATTGGAACCTGCAGTTGAAGCCGTTGCGCTGTTGTTTGAGAACGACAGTGGCAGATTGGAAGCAGTGGCGACAGTGTTGTTGGATTCGTATGAATCGGGAGTGTAAGGCGCTGCTTCAACGATAACATAAACAGGATTCGACTTATAACGGCTTCCAGCATAATACCAGACTGAAGAGTTGGGGTACATGTAAGCAAGTTCCAGAAGATAAGTGCCCGGCTCTACGGTTATATTGCCTGTAAAATTCACGCCATTGGTGTAATGATAGCCGTATGGAAGTCCGTTCAAAACTTCAACAACACCCACATTCTGAGCCCAGCCGCCGCCCGGGACTGACAGGCTGACACGTACATATCCGTAGAAAGTTTCACTCTCATAATTCAGAAAATCAACATTTATAGTGGCTGATTTGCCCTGAATAAGCGAACCGCTATTGGTGGTTACGGTGAAATCGGAATAAGTCTCGATTCCGGCATAATAATATATTTCAAACTGTACAAGGTTGGTATAGTTGCCTCCGTTAATCTGTGACCATGTGTTGTCAACGGAAGGGGCACTGAAAATGGCAAGATAATATTCACCCGGTACAAAAATTGTTGAACCTGAAATGCTGAAGGTATATGTGTTATAGTAACCGCTTGGCAAGGAATAGTTGCCATATTCTATGAAATCTACAAAAGCGCCGTCCTCATTGAAGACAGCTGCACCGAAATATCCGGTATAGTCCGATTCCCCGTAATTGGCAATGGATACCGTAGCGCTTATTTCGTCACCGAACCATATTTCCGTATCCGACATGTGGATGCTGGAATAAAGACGCAAGTCTTCATCTTCGGAAGAGCCGCCACCGCCGCCACCGCCGCTACCGTCACCGGGTACGACACCTATGATGGCCTGCTGTCCGTAGGTGAATGACATGGTGCCCGGATTCAGATTGGTAAGTGCGAAATAACCATCATAATTGCCGCTCCAGCCCCAGTTGAAGTGGAAGTAGTCATTGGAATTGTATCCGTCGCAAACGAAACAGTGCCCGCCGTCATTTCCGTAACCGCCATAAATGATTGGATGTGATTCGTCAAGGTCGGATTTCAAAAGATTTATCCACCCTGAATTGGAATAATATGACTTCTGTTCACCGTGTAATGATGATGAATATCCGAAATATGACTTCAAAGCCGATTCGGCGCAGGCATTGTTGCCGGATTCAATGATATAAGCACCGCTGCCGCTGCCGCTGTAATCCATTTCAACACCGACACCACACTGATACATCAGAGTTCCTATTGCCTGTTTCTGAGCCGTTGAACTGGAACCGGTAAGTGAATTGGGCATGTTATTCCAGTCGTATGTCGTCTGAGCGAAACTCGCCGACAAAGTGCCGTAACTCGAATGATTGTATGAATGGAATCCGGTACCATGTTCAGGATATTCCCAGAAATTCATCACCTGTGCCATGGCACATGCCACACAGCCGGCATAGACGTGACCGCCTGGACCTGAATAGTCAGTCGGACACATGCAGTTGTAGTAATAATCCTGATTCCATTTTGTCTCCAAAAGGGCACTTACCGCCTTTGTCGAAGCAGGTTCTCTCACATCATTTGTACGATACTGTCTCCACTGGTCCGCAATAACCTCATCAGCAGACAGATTGTTCTCAACAACAAATGCTATCTGCTTTTTGTAGTTGTCCATCCATTTTCTGAAATTGACAGGCATATCCTTGGAATTGAAAGACCCTTTTTCGGAATATCCCAAAATCGGCGTGACATTATCGTCACCGGCAACATAAACGATACCGCCACCATTGACTTCAACCACGTATATGGCAGGAAAATGCTGCCCATTGAGGACAGTCATGCCAAATGTGTAACACACGCTGAAATCAGAAATATCCTTTGACGGGTATAATGAATTCCAAAATGACGATGCAACCGTTGCCGCATCATTTTGTTCAACCTGTTTGCCAAAGCCCATGAAACTAAACATCATCAGAATGACAAGCAGAAAATTCCTGTTTGCTGATTTAAAATTTGTAGTTTTTTTCATATTTTGTTTTTTTTGGTTAGTCAGAATGTTGCGGACATGATTATTTGTTATGAATCGCAAAGTTAACAATTTTTTCATTTAACTTCCGCAGACCTTCTACACATTAATAATAATTAACATTTGATAACCGTGTATTAATACGATATTTGCAATTTGGTAAAAATCAAACATATCCTTTAATAATATGAGACATTTTCAGACTTTTCATACGACATTGATTATATCTGTTTTTCTGCTTTTAACGTGTACTCTCCAAGCTGCTCCTACTGGGTCGGTCAAAGGCAAAGTCTTCAACAAGAAGACCAACGCTCCGGTTGATTACGTAAACATAAGCATCAGCAAGGCTGGAGACAAGGCTTTCGTCACAGGCACCATATCCGATCAGGAGGGGTTTTTCATGGTGAACAATCTTCCGGTCGGCAAATATATCGCAACAGTGTCTTTTGTAGGGTTCAAGACATCAGAGACTCCTTTTGAAATAAAAAGCAGCGGGCAGGAGGTGAATTTGGGCAGAATATTTCTTGAGGAGAACTCCGAGCTGCTTGACGCGGTTCATGTCACATCAACCACAACGCAAATGCAGTTCGAGGTTGACAAGAAAGTCTTCAATGTTGACCAGAACATAGCATCCACGGGCGGTTCGGCAAGTGATATCCTTGACAACATTCCGTCGGTTGAAGTTGACAACGAAGGTGAGATTTCACTGCGCGGGAGTACCGATGTCACCATTTGGATTAACGGCAAGGCATCAGGTCTGACATCCGACAACAGGGCGGCCATTCTCGAACAGCTTCCTGCTGAAACCATCGAGAAAATCGAAGTCATCACCAACCCTTCTGCAAAATACAGTCCTGAAGGCACTACCGGCATCATCAACATAGTGCTTAAGAAAGACCGTTCACTCGGCTATTACGGCAGCGTACAGGCCGGTGTAAACACACAGGGAGGCTACGATGCAAGCGCCAATGTCAACTTGAATGCCGGGAAATTCGACACATACATAGGATTCGGTTACCGCCGCCGTGCTCACGTCGGAGGCAACACATCCCTGAGAACCAACAGCGACGGCACGTATCTCAACAAATATGCGGCAAGCCGCAACACCGGCAACAACTTCTTCGGAAGAGGCGGTGTCACATACCATGCAACCGACAAAGACGACATTTATCTCTCCGCCTTCGGCATGTTCGGCAACAACAGCAGTCTCGATACCAGCTATTACCTCACCGATGCGATGGCATACAGCACAAGCCACAGGGAATCAAGAAGTTCATCCAAGGATATGGGCGGTAACGTGGAACTGGGTTACAAACACGAGTTCGGCAAAAACCATAACATTGACATATCCGCTTCCTATAACAACTGGAACATGAATAATGTCAGAAGATATTATGAAAATTACTATTTCGATGATTCCATAGCTGCTACTTTCCAGAGGCAGGAAAGCAACATAAGTCCCAATCACTGGAATTTCCAGGCCGACTACACCAATGCGTTCAACGACAAATTCAGACTCGAAGCCGGTTACAAAGGCACCATAGAACGCGAGGACAGTCCTGTCAAAGCATACTCCGGAGCCAATGAGGAGGAAGCAGTCATCGCCGACAAACTCTGGAACGAATTCATCTATAACCGTGACATTCATGCCTTATATGCCACATTCACAGGTAAAATCAACAATTTCGGGTTTCAGGTGGGACTGAGAGGCGAAAACACAAAAGTCAGCACAAAATCACTTGCCTACGGACAGTCAGCCGATGATGTTGAAGCATATAACACTTCTAGTTTCGACCTGTTCCCAAGTGCGTTTCTCACCTACCAGCTACCGAATCAGAACGAACTCCAGCTCAACTATTCACGCCGTATTTCACGTCCGTTCGGCGGTCAGCTCAACTCCTTCGTGGATATCAGCGACCCGCTAAACATTTCCTACGGCAATCCTGACCTTGAGCCATCGTATTCAAACTCCTTCGAATTGAACTATATGAAGACCTGGCTCAGCCACATGCTCTCTGTATCAGCATATTACAGGACCACTGACGGAGTGAGGGAACGCATCAAATTCCTTGACGGCAACGTGATGAATTCCACATGGGAAAATGTCGCACACAACCGTTCAGCCGGTACTGAAATCGTTGTGAAAAACAGTTTCTCCAAAGTCTTTGACATCACCACGACTGTCAATTTGTTCTACTACGAACTCGACAGTTTCAGCTACTATATTCCGAAAATAAACCAATATGTTACTGGTGACGCCGAAAGCGACTTCTCTTGGAATATCCGCATGATAGCCAATCTCAACATCCCAAAAATCGTTTCCGTACAGCTTACAGGCAGATACAATGCCAAAAGAGTCGTTGCCCAAGGCTACCGCGCTCCAAACTATTCGCTTGACTTAGGTGTGAGAAAGACTGTCGGCAAGTTCAGTTTTGCACTGACGGGAAGGGATATTCTCAACTCCCGCAAATTCCACACTGTAACCGAAGGCACCGGCTTCATACAGGACAACACGGGCTGGCGTGGCGGCTGGATGGTGGGACTTACCGTAACGTATGGTTTCGGCAATATGAAAGGCAACAGGAACAACCGCAACAACAGGAACAACTCCGATAACATGCAGAGCGGCTACGAGGATACCTCCACTATGGAGGATTAATCGGTTCCGGTTTACATAACCCTTATCGTTTTCAGATCCCTGTCACGTGACGATCCGCCGTACATCAGACGGACATTACTGTATTTTCTGAACACAGGAGCGGAATTGTTTCCGCCATTACCATCGTCATAGTAATAAAAAGCATCTTCCGGTATCTGTATCTCAACACGGACGGATTTCCCCGCCTTGATGTGAACCCGCTTGAAACCAACAAGTTGCTTGTTCAAGCCATGAGGTTCATCCTTAACTGTAAGATAGACCTGGGCCACCTCATCGCCATCAACGGCACCGACATTGCGAACCCTGAACGACAATAATCTCTTAGCCTTATTGTACATGGGTCTGTCATAGACAAATTCAGTATAACTTAATCCGTAACCAAAAGCGAATGCAGGTTTTCCGGTCATATAGCGATACGTTCTGCCTTTCATGCTGTAATCCTTGAAATCAGGAAGTTGCGACGTCGAATTGTAGAAAGTCACAGGCAGACGACCTGCCGGATTATAATCTCCGAACAGAACTTTTGCCACGGCGCTGCCGGCCTCCTGACCACCATACCATGCACAGAGTATTGCTTCAGGATAATCCATGACATGATCCAACGCAATAGCGCTTCCGCTGCAAATCACAAATACAGGATGATGCCCGTCAAGCCTCAGATACTGCAACATTTCAGCCTGTGCCTTAGGGAGTTCTATCCTCGTCCTGTCACCTCTTTCGAAACCGTCAGCCCTTACACTCAGCTCCTCCCCCTCCACTTCAGGCGACAGTCCGCCAACAAAAACCGTAACCTTTGATTCACCGATATTCCTGTAAAAACTCTCCGACGGGACATACTTGTCATCGATAAGGTTGCAGGCCTTATTGTAATATATCTGAACCCCCGCCGGTGTATTCAGCAGAGTGTCATCAGTGTTGACATGCAGTTCTCCGACACCCCCCAAATGACGGTAAATCCCTTCAAGGATGGTAACGGCATGATTCGGCGTGCCGTTGTAATTTGCAAGAAGCATGGTTGAATCATACGCATTAGGGCCTATCACAGCTATCTTCACATATTTTTTCAGAGGAAGCACACCATCGTTCTTCAGAAGTACAATGCTTTCCTTAGCCATCTTAAGTGCTTGATTCACATGAGATTCACTACATATCATATCTTCAGAATAACCGGAGTACGGATTATTTTCATTGAAGATGCCGAGTTTGAACTGTGCCTTGAGAATTCTTCTCAGATGCTCGTCTATGATGTTTTCAGAAATCAAGTTCTGTTTCAAAGCGTCAAGCAGGGCTTGTTTTCCGCTGCCGCACTCCAAATCCACCGCAGTGGAAAAAGCATCCGCAGCAGCCAGGGCAGCGGTTTCATGCGTCTCATGACGCGGGATTACAGTGTCACGCTCCCAACAGTCATTCAACGCCCAACAGTCGGTGACGACAATATTGTCATATTTCCAGTCATTACGCAAAATGTTGACAAGCAGGTCCTCATTGGTGCAGCAAGGCTCACCTTCGAGACGATTGTAGGCACACATAACCTGCTGGACATCAGCTTCTTCTATCAGAGCCTTGAAAGCAGGAAGATAAGTCATATACAAATCATACGGCGAAACCGACACGTTGAATTCATGTCTGACGCCTTCCGGACCGCTATGGACTGCCAGATGCTTTGCACAGGCAAGACTTTTCAGATATCTGCCGTCATTGCCCTGAAGTCCCCTTACGCATGCAACGCCCATCCTTGACGTCAGAAACGGGTCTTCACCGTAAGTCTCCATTCCCCTTCCCCAGCGCGGATCACGGAAAATGTTGATGTTAGGGGTGAAAAATGACAGTCCGACATTGTAGTCACCGTTTTTCCTGTATTCATTGAATTTCGCGCGGCCTTCATCCGAAACCATTGAAAAAGACTCCTCCACCGCAGCATCGTCGAACGTGGCGGCAAGTGCTATCGCCTGCGGGAAAACCGTAGCAGTCCCTTTTCGTGCGACACCGTGAAGAGCCTCATTCCACCAGTTATAAGATTTTATACCAAGTGTCTCTATTTCAGGATTTTCGTGAACCATCAGCGATACCTTCTGCTCCAAAGTCAGCCGGCCAAGCAGGTCTTCAATTCTATCGTTAACAGGCAGACTTTCATCTCTGAAAGGAAATTGTTTCGCATTCTGCGCAAATGACATAATGCTTGTCTGCAGTATCAAACAGAACAGCAATGAAATTCTTTTCATATTCGTTTTTTGCAATTTTTTACGCAAATATAGTCATTAATCTGTATTAACCGGTGTTTTTCTTAACTTTTTGATATTTGTATTACTAACTCTCTGCATTTTTTCAATAAAAGCATACAACTCAGAAAACTGTTTGCTTTAAAACAAACCATTCATATCCTCATTATTAATTTGAAGAAGGTACGGAATCGCCACAAATGATGATGAACCGGCATTAGCAAAACATCTACTTTTGTATCGAAAAATTTTAAACACATACCTTAAATTTATGAAAACGGACTTCAAGACATCTGATTAAACTGTAACCTACTAAAGTTTTGAAGTCCGTTCTTTTCAAAGGAAACACATAGCCTCGTTGACGGGCAGCTTACATTGAGCCCTACTATATATAAATTTTACCGAGAAGACACAAAAAAAATATATCTTTGCAGAAAATGTGAACTTATATGGAATTCAAAGGTAAAACCGCATTGATAACCGGAGCCGCTTCCGGCATCGGCGAGGCAATCTCCTATCAACTCGCCAAACGCGGCACCAACGTGATTCTTACGGGACTCGGCCCCGAAGCTCTTGACAAAGTGAAAAACAAATGTATCAATGAATATGGCGTCAAGGCAGAATCCATGGAAATCAACCTCGCCGACACTTCAACCATAGACAATCTCTTTGACTTCGTCAATTCGCTGCATGTCAGCATCGACATATTCATACTCAATGCCGGCATTTCACAGCGTGCCAAAGTCTTTGAGACCGATTTCAGCGTTGACAAAAAGATTATGGATGTCGATTATTTCGGCTCGGTATATCTCATCAAGAAATTCAAGGACATGCTTATGGCGTCGGAATACACTGCTATAGGTGTAACAGTTTCAATATCAGGACTTTTTGGTTATCCGCTCCGTTCTGCATACTGTGCTTCGA
This sequence comes from uncultured Marinilabiliales bacterium, assembly GCA_937877575.1. GTDB lineage: Bacteria > Bacteroidota > Bacteroidia > Bacteroidales > BM520 > RGIG7150. The sequence goes on from CALFIZ010000130.1 coordinate 11,459, forward strand.
AACATGCTCTGTTCGGTTTCTTCGAATCCTTGGAACTCGAGAATCCGAATCTTCATGTAACATTCCTGATACCGGGGAGGGTCAACACCCAGATAAGCAAAAGTGCCATGCTCGGCAACGGCGAGAAATACGACAAGATGGATCCGGGACAGGCTAACGGCATCGATGTCAACAAATGTGCCGGAAAAGCCGTAAAAGCGATTGCAAAAGGCAAACACCGCAAGCTTCTCGGCGGCACAGAGCTCCTGATGGTTTACATTCACAAATATTTTTTGGGGTTATACTACAGACTCGCACGAAAAATTTCAGCAGTTTAATTCGGATGGAAACGGATGGAACTTATTACATGAAATAACAAACCACAGACGAATAAAAAAGAATATAAAAATGACACAGAAACATAAAGTTATTTGCGGCATGCAGCAGGTAGGTGTTGGCATTCCCGATGTGATTGAAGCCTGGAGATGGTATTACGACCATTTCGGCTTTGACATTAAAATACTTGATGATGAGGGTGTTGCAGAGCGCATGCTTCCCTACACAGGCAACAAACCGCAGCCTCGCCACGCCATCCTTGCAGTCAACCTGCAGGGCGGCGGCGGTCTCGAAATCTGGCAGCCAAAAGGCAGGAAGCTCAATTATCTGACTTCAGAGGCCAATCTCGGCGACTATGGGATATTTGCCTGCAAAATCAAAAGCGGCAACGTGGATGAGGCTTACAAGGCTTTACAGGCAAAAAATGCCAACTGTCTGTGCAAACCGGTGACGTCACCTTCCGGGAGGCTTCATTTTTTTCTCAAAGACCCGTACGACAATATCTTTGAAATAGAACAGAGTGACTACAAGTTTGTTGACGAGAAAAAAACCAACGGTGGCACCAATGGTGCAATATTGGGTGTTTCCGACATGGACAAGTCCATTGGCTTCTATGGCAGCCTGTTAGGTTTTGACAAGGTGGAATACGATGTCAGCGGAGTGTTTGACGACCTGAAATGTCTGCCTCACGGTGACAGCAGTGTAAGGCGTGTCTTGTTGGGCAGGACAAAGCCCTTGGGAGGGCCTTTGAGTGAAATCATGGGTCCGGCATACATCGAACTGGTTCAGAACCTGTCGGAGCCTGCAAAAAAGCTGTATGAAGGCAGATACTGGGGTGACCCCGGATTCATTCATCTGTGTTTTGATGTCAGGAACATGAAATGCATAGAAGAAGACTGCAATGCCATGGGGCATCCGTTTGTCTGTGACAGCGGTTCCGACTTTGCCATGGGTGATGCCGACGGTTGGTTCACTTACATTGAAGACCCTGACGGCACGCTGATTGAATTTGTCGAAACCCGCAAGATTCCTATTCTTAAGAAATTAGGCATTTATCTCCATTTGGAAAACAAGGACGATGACAAGCCGTTGCCGAGGCGCATCACCAAAGCCCTGCGTTTTCTGCGTTCCAAGAGGCCGTGATTAAGGTCTTGAATATGACATATAACAAAAAAGCCCGTCGTGATGACGGGCTTTTGTATAAAATGGAGGCAACTACCTACTCTCCCACAACTGCAGTACCATCGGCGTGAGCGGGCTTAACTTCTCTGTTCGGAATGGGAAGAGGTGGACACCGCTGCTATCGTCACCTTCCTGTATTTTCCTGTCCTGCTGCGGACAGGTGACATAATCCGAAAGATAATATATGTCACTCATCGCACTGCTCGCTTCGCGCCTGAAAGTTACGGGCTATTAGTATTGCTCGACTTTGACATCACTGCCTTTACATCTGCAACCTATCCACGTCATAGTCTTTGACGACCCTTCGAAGAAGTCTTATCTTGAGGCCGGTTTCGTGCTTAGATGCTTTCAGCACTTATCCGTTCCAAACTTGGCTACTCTGCCATGCATCTGGCGACACAACAGATACACCAGAGGTTTGTCCAACTCGGTCCTCTCGTACTAGAGTCGGCTCCCCTCAAACTTCTCACGCCCACAACAGATAGAGACCGAACTGTCTCGCGACGTTCTGAACCCAGCTCGCGTGCCAC
>CALFIZ010000131.1 GCA_937877575.1 uncultured Marinilabiliales bacterium
TGACGTAATATATTTGGAATGCACGGAAGACCTTCCGGCGAGGAAGATTAACTTTTGGGAAAAACTTTTCGGAGAATAAAGAATTATGGATGAAAAAAGAACATTGATGTGGATTCTTATGGTAATAGCGGCGATTATTGGTGCAATTACATGTCTGAGAGTTTATTCTCACGGTATGTTTTTTGTTTTGGGAGCAGTTGCAGCAGGGGGCTTAGTAGGGGGAACTATGGTAAATGCAGAAAGTACATATAGTGCAGCTATTAAGGGTGTATTAGCAACGGTATGTTCCCCTATAGTTGCGTATGCAACTATGTATGTATCAATGTTTATTTTTTCGATTATAAAGGCAAGGTCGGCAGGATTGTTTTCAAAATCGATTGTGTTTACATCGATAATCAGCAGTTTACCTGATTTATATGTACTTATCCAATCCTCATACTTTTTGTTGAGGCTGTTGAGATAATCCAGTCTGATTGATTCCTCATACTTGCGGCCACGTTTCTGGATATTTCTTACGAGAGTGGAGACATCAGCCTTGAGATAAATCAGAAGGTCAGGTGCCTGTATGAATGATGTCATCAGTTCGAACAATGAGATGTAATTGTTGAAATCCCTCGTTGACATCAGGTTCATATCATGCAGGTTTGAGGCAAAGATATAAGCGTCTTCGTATATGGTTCTGTCCTGAATGACTGTCTTTTTCTTTTCCCTGATATCCATTATCTGACGGAAACGTGTATTAAGGAAATAAACCTGAAGATTAAAGGACCATCTTTCCATATCCTCATAGAAACTTATAAGATATGGATTTGTATCCGTTTCCTCATAATGTGGTTCCCACCCGAAACTTTTTGCCAGCAAACGTGTCAATGTCGTCTTGCCTGCGCCGATATTACCTGCTATTCCTACGTGCATATTTCTTCTCTTTAATAATACTTACCTGATACACAAATGCTTAAAGATTTCAACTTTTGTTTTTTCTAAACTACAAAAATATTAATATTTTTGGAAAAAAATTCAACAATGATACTTTTTCCTAACGCAAAAATTAATTTGGGTCTTCAAATCATTTCCAAAAGGGCGGATGGATATCACAATATCAACACTTTATTCTATCCTGCACCGGTTTTTGACATTCTCGAAATCGTCAAATCATCCGAGAGGAAAACCACAATATCGGTTTCAGGCATAGACATAAAGACCGATGACGATGATAATCTGTGCATTAAGGCCTACAATCTCATGGCAGAAAATTATAATATCACTCCTGTGAAAATCTTTCTTCACAAGAACATACCTTTCGGTGCCGGTCTTGCCGGAGGCTCTTCCGATGCAGCCTTCACCATAAAGGCCATCAGCAGTCTGTTCAGTCTGGATCTCGACAGCAGGCAGATGCGTAACCTTGCTGCGCAAATCGGCAGTGACTGCGCATTCTTCATCGAAAACAAGCCCGCATTGGCCTCGTCAAGAGGTGAAGTGCTTACCGGATTCGACCTGTCGTTAAACAAGGAAATAGTAATCATCAAACCCGACATATACATATCCACGGCGGAAGCCTATTCGATAATCAAGCCGAATGCTGACGTGCCGCAATTGAAATCCCTGTTGCAACATGACATTAGTGAATGGAAAAATCTGATTGTCAACGATTTCGAGGGACCAATCATAAAAAGACATCCTGAGATAGGTAAAATCAAGGACATGCTTTACGAAAAAGGTGCAGTATATGCTTCAATGTCGGGAAGCGGTTCAGCGGTATATGGATTATTCGACCAACTGCCGGATTTACAGGATATTGCGCAGGATTATCGAACATTCACCGGTAAAATAATGTAAGCATGGTCATCGTGCCGCCCTCCACAGCACAAACGCTGTAATGAAGGCATAAAGGAAATTCGGTATCCATGCGGCAAGCCACGGAGCGAGTCCGCTGTTTGTGGCAAAGACCTTTGTAACCTGCATCAAAAGGATATAAGCGAAGGTAAGGGTTATTCCGACCCCAAGGTTCAGCCCCATTCCGGAACGTTTCTTCCTGCTTGACAGTCCGACTCCGAGAAGCGTAAGCAACACCGTTGAGAAAGAATTTGCAATACGCTGATGCTGTTCGACTTCCAAATCGACGGTGGTACGCACCCCCTTCATCTTCTCTTCCGCTATGAAATCACGCAGTTCGAAGAAATTCATGGTTTTGATATCATAGGATGCAAAGACAAAATCACCCGGCCTCAAATTCAATACGGTGTCCATCGAAGCGCCGGTGGTCAGTATCTCCCTGTCATCCAACACCTTACGGGAGACATAATCTGTAAGATGCCAAACCTCGCTGTCATAATCATATTTTATCTCTCTTGCCGAAAGCTTGTACGACATGCCATCGGAGATAGTGATATCCTCAAGGGTGAAATCCGCGCCCATACCCTTCTTCGAATCGAATGTCCTTACGTATGCGTATGAACCGGGCGAAATCTGCACATGGATGTTCCTTCCGAAAGTGTGTCTGGAGGAGTTATGTATATATGTCTTGTCAAACTCATTGAGTTTGATATTTGTCTTGGGGATGACAAAATTGGACAGCCACATCGCTGCAATCATCAGAATCACAGCACTCAATATATATGGTACCAAAAACCGCCCATAGCTCACCCCCGAACTCAATATCGCTATTATTTCAGAATTCTGCGCCAGCTTTGAAGTGAAAAAAATCACCGATATAAAGACGAACAGGTACAGGAAAAGATTGAGGAAATAAGGTATGAAGTTCAGATAGTAGTCGAAAACAATCTGCCTTAAAGTCACATTACCCGAATAGAAGTCGTCAATTTTTTCGGAGATGTCGAAGACGACCACCACAAGTATCAGCAAGGTGATTGACAGCAGAAAAGTCGTATAGTACTTCCTAATTATATATATATCAAGTTTTTTCATTTACGGCACATTACATCCTTCTCATCACAACAGGGATCTTATTGTTCTTCCATGCGACATAGTCTCCGGCGAGGATATGCTCACGCGCCTCCGACACAAGTTGCAGATAAAATGCGATATTATGCTG
>CALFIZ010000132.1 GCA_937877575.1 uncultured Marinilabiliales bacterium
AAAAAAGAAAATTATGATTCTTCATCTAATGAAATAATAGATAATTCTCCAAATTCACTTTGTGAGGCTCAGATTTTAGGCTGTCCTGTAATAGCAGCTGATGTTGGCGGAGTTAAGGATATTGTTAATAATGGAGATGCAGGACTGCTGTATCCAGCATGGGGTAAAAGACCATATCGCTGTTCTCCACGGCGGCAAACTTGTCCTGAAAGTGATAGTCGAAGGCGAGATGGTGTCGGGAGCTGATTTCTTTGAATGTATTTATCACATTATCAACAATATTCTGCATTTGGCTGTTGGAGAATGCCCTGAGCGTCGTCATGATTTGTGCGTCTCCTGCTGATGTGCCGAATGCGACTTCACCTATGCGGGTGTATATCAGGGTTGCCTGCCGGAACTTCTCGGGTGACAGGTCACCGTTGTTGATACTGTTTAGGAAGTTTATCATTTCAGCAACGGCCAATCCGGGATTGATGCCGTTTTCGGGGTGTGCGGCATGGGTCTGGCGGCCTGTAAGATTAACCGCGAGTCCGCAGGATGCGGCTGCAAACGTGCCGTATTTGATAACTATTGATTTCTCCGGGAAGCCGGGCAAATTGTGGATTCCGAAGATGGCATCGGTGTTCAGCTCGTCAAGCACTCCCGAATCTACGATTTTCTGTGCCCCATAGCCAGTTTCTTCTTCCGGCTGGAAAACAAGTGTCATGTCGCCTTTTTGCGGACGGTTGCGGGAAATCTTTTCTGCAACTGACAGCAGGATGGCTGTATGCCCGTCGTGTCCGCATTTGTGGGAAACGTTGCCGACAGTTGACCTGTAGGGCAGGTCGTTGTTTTCCTGAATAGGCAGGGCGTCGATGTCGGAGCGGAATGCCACATTGCAGCCCTTCTCACTGCCGTTGAATGTTGCAACCACACCATAACCGCCGATATGCTGAAAAAGACGGTCGGGATTCAGAGCTGACAGATATTTTACGATATAATCATGAGTATCATGTTCATTGCCGGAAAGTTCGGGATGAGCATGAAGGAAATGACGTATGTTACTCATTTACATTAACTTTTTATATACTTGAAGCCATCTTTCAGGCACTTCATTGTTACTTGCTGAAAGATAATCCTTATAGGAACAGGACACAAGGTAATGAGGTGCATATTTCGTCTTCAAATAGTCAGGACATTCGACTTCCATCCACCAGCGGTTGGTCTGTTTGCTTTTGTAGAATACAACTTCGTGCTGGAATATTGCTGAGTTTACGTGGTATTTAATGAATTTGTTGATGTCCTTGTAAGGCATTTCGTCGGTGCGGACATAATATCCGTCTATGAGATACCATAGAATTTGTCCTATCAGTTTGGCGGTTCTGAATTCGATGTCAAGAGCGGGATTATACTCATAGACTCCGAAGGAGGACACTTTGTCGCTGCATCCCGCATAACGGCAGAGGACACAGATTTCGTCACCGGTGAAACCGTTTGGTGATGAATACGGGTTGCCGGGAGCATCTGCGGCTTTTACCGATGACATGTCAAGGCTGACAATGTTTGAATTGCGTATTGCAGGCTCAACTTCAGAAATGTCTTCTCTCGCAACACCTAAGCGGAATGAGTCAAAATATAGGGAGTCAATTAGTTCCATGGCTTTCTTGTCAACATAGTACGACTGAAAGCCGATGTTGGTATAATTGAAAAGGTAATTCGGGCGATGGAGAATTATTTTGCTGAGATAGGATGTGGAAGTGTCGGCGTCATTTTCGGTTTCTCCGATATCGAACCTTGAATCGATGCAGGTCAGGTTGATGAGCTGTTTCAGGTTTTCGTAGGCAAGATAGTTTGAATGGACAATGTTGTTTCCGCCGCCGAGAATGATGACGAACATTTTTTCGGCGAGCAGCCGGCTTATTACCGCTGTGGCTGCGGCCATTGTGTCGGACGGATCCTTGCCTTGTTTTATGTTGCCTACATCCACCATTTTCAGGTTGTCGATGTGATTGTACAAAGGGTAGAAATGCCTTCTTATCACATCCGGAGCATTGGCACATCCTTCATTGCCCACGGCACATCTTCCTTCGGGAATGCCTATGACTGCTATGTTTGCCTTGTTGATGGGAGGAAATTCATTCTCCTTGGTATAGAATATGGTTTTGTTGCCAATGGAATTGCCTGTGAGAGGAATGTCCTGTATGTCAATTGGCGACAGGTATGCAAGTAGGTCTGTAAGCATTTCTTGGAAGATTTATTTATGTGCTTTGTTTTTTGCTTTCTCTATTAGGGCCAGACATTCTGAATAGGTGATTTCCTCGGGCTTGATGGTCTTTGGAATTTTGTAGTTTTTCTTCTCGAATGATATGTATGGACCGAATCTTCCGTTGAGTACCAGCATCTTAGGTTCCTCGGTGAATGTTTTTATCGTCTTGTTTTTGTCCTGTTCACGCTTGTTGTTGATGATTTCCACAGCATTCTCCATCGTTATTGACAGTGGGTCGATGGATGAAGGTATGGAGTAGAAGGAGCCGTTGTGTCGGATATAAGGTCCGAAACGGCCTTGACCTATAACAACGTCATTATCCTCATATTTGCCTATGTTTTTAGGGTATTTGAAGAGTTCCATAACATCTTCGAATGTGACGTTCTCGAGGGTCTGGCCTTTCTTCAGCCCTGTAAAACGCGGCTTTTCCTCGTCTTCCGATTCACCTATCTGCGCCATCAGACCGTATCTTCCGAGTTTCACGTAAACGTTCTTGCCTGTTTCGGGGTCAACGCCGAGGAGCTTTTCACCTCTGACTTTATCGCTTTTGTTACTGTCGGCTTTCTGGATTTCCTCATGAAAATCAGGATAGAATTTTGCAAGCATTTTCTGCCATTCAATCTTTCCCTTGGCTATTTCATCGAAGTCTTTTTCAATCTTTGCGGTGAAATTGTAGTCCATGATGTCGCTGAAATTGTTGACAAGGAACTTGTTGACAACGTATCCCATGTCGGTGGGCGCTAATTTACCTTTGGTTACGCCTTCCTTTTCCTTGTATTTCGATTCGGTGATAGTGTTGTTTTTAAAATATATGAGGTTGTATTCCTTGTTTTCGCCCGATTTGGTTATCTTTTCGACATATCCGCGTTTCTGGATGGTATAGATGGTGGGCGCGTATGTCGAAGGACGGCCTATGCCAAGTTCTTCCATTTTTTTGACAAGGCTTGCCTCGGAATATCTGTAAGGGGGTTTTGTCGCTTTTTCAGCGGCATTGAGTTCTTTCAGCTTGAGATGCTGGCCTTTCTCAATCTTGAATGGGAGAACGGTTATTTCCTCGTCAGTCTCGGCGTTGTCGGTCGATTCGTTGTAAACCTTAAGGAAACCGTCAAACAGGAGCACTTCGGTTTTTGCTGTGAATATTTTGTCGGTTTTGTTTGATTTGATGGTTATGGTGGTGTATTCCAGTTTTGCGTCACTCATCTGTGAGGCGACGGCGCGTTTCCAAATGAGGGAATACAGGCGTTGCTGGTAGATGTCACCTTCAATGGAAACGTTTTCGACGTAGGTCGGACGGATTGCTTCATGAGCTTCCTGCGCCCCCTTTGACTTGACGGAATATTTGCGCGGGCGGGAATATTCCTTGCCGTATTCCTTTATGATTTCATTCTTTATCGTGCCGAGAGCCAAGGTTGACAGATTTACGGAGTCGGTTCTCATATAGGTAATCTTACCTGATTCGTACAACTGTTGTGCAATCGACATTGTCCTTGTGACCGATAGGCCGAGTTTGCGGGATGCTTCCTGCTGCAGTGTTGATGTGGTGAACGGTGGGGCAGGGCTCTTTGTCGCCGGCTTGGTCTCAATGGCATCGATTACAAAGTCGCCGTCCTTTATCGTGTTGATGAAGTCTATGACTTCCTCCTTGGTGCCCAACTTGTCAATCAGAGTGGTCTTAAGACCTGCCGTTGACTTACTGTCGGTCTGCGTGAATATTGCAGATACCTTGTAAGCATATTCCGGAACGAAGTTTTTGATGGCTTCTTCTCTTAGATCGGAAGAGCGTCGTG
>CALFIZ010000133.1 GCA_937877575.1 uncultured Marinilabiliales bacterium
AAGAATTGTATCCGTATTTGCGTTGTCATTTTTGATGACATTATTTGTTGTAGCTCAGGAAGTTACGATTAATTTTGAATATCCGCAGGTCAAACATAACGGCGAATATATCGAATTGGTTTACTCCAATTGTTTTGATGTTGCCGCCCCGGGATATCCGGTAATTCCGTTCTATCAGTACAACATTCTCGAAAAACAAAACAACGTTTCAGGAAAGGTGCTTGTAAAGTCGGTTGAATACTATGACGAAGAAATAGAAGGGCGTCTTTTGCCGGCTGGCAAACCCATTCCCATTTCACATCCTTCAGATGTTGTGGACAGAACTGAAAACGCCGAGATATACGGTTCCAAGTCGGCATATCCTGCCGAAAACGTGTTTGGTTCAAACACTCAGTTTCTGAGGGGGCACGGCATAACCACGGTTAAAATTTATCCTGCGATATATTATCCTTCCGAAAACATTGTCAGATGCATCAAATCCATCACATTCGAAAATATATCCAAGGCTCAGAAAGCCGAGATGAATGCCTATAACGATGCCGAGACAATAAGACGTATTGCAGACATTGCTGACGATTCATCCGCATTGTCATCATACACTTATCCGGAAAGGAAATCCACCGATTACGACATTCTTTTCATTACCGCCGACACGTTGCTGCCGGCATTGCAGCCATACATCAACTTCAAGGCAAATCAAGGCTACTACTGTGCTGTTGAGCTTACCGAGCACATTTATCAATATTACCAGGGCAATGACAGTCAGGAAAAAATCAGAAATTGTGTCAAGGACTATTACAACAACTATGGCATAGACTATCTTTTGCTTGTAGGCGATGCCGATGTGGCAACACCGGAGCAGAACATCATCCCGTGCCGCGGTTTTTATGCAGGCGGTGATCCTTCAATTCCGTCCGACCTTTACTATTCAAACCTTGACGGCACATGGAATACCGACGGTGATGAATTATACGGCGAAGGGGCATTTGAAGCGGATTTCTATGCTGAAGTGTCTGTGGGCAGAATTTGTGCCGACAGCCCTGATGAGGTGACAAGACACACAAACAAGCTGATGCTTTATCAGTCTTCACCTGTTGCCAACGAAGTTGAAAGGGATTTGATGGTGGGTGAGAATCTCAACTCCGACATCGTCACATGGGGCGGAACCTACAAGGATGAAATCGCATACGGCACAAGCAATCACGGTTTCACAACCGGCGGTATCCCTTCCAACGTTAGAGTGAGACGATTATATGAGAGAGACACGGCGTGGGTCGGATCCGACCTTTATGATGTATATAGCAAAGACGGTGTTCACGTGGTGAATCATTTGGGACACTCCAATGTCGAATACAATATGAAACTTAATGCTTCGGCTCTGACAACCAGCCACTTCAAAAACGACGGCGTTAACCATACACTTACGATACAATATTCGCAGGGCTGCTACAACGGCTCATTCGACAACAGAGGCGAAGGCTATTCCGCATACGGCAAGTCGGATTGCTTTGCAGAGGTATTCACTACTCTCGAAACCGGCCATGTCGCCCAAATCGGCAATTCGCGCTATGGATGGTACATGCCCGGAAACACTAACGTTTCGTCACAATATTACGACAGACTTTTCTTTGACGGCTTGTACAACCTCGGCTACACAAAAATCGGTGATGCCAACAGATATTCAAAGGAAAAATATACAAGCTGGGTTATGGGTTATGACGGAGACAACTTCAGATTTGTCAATTATGAGGTTACACTGTTCGGCGACCCTTCAATGAAGGTCTGGATTGAAAAGCCTTATCCGATAATGGCAACTATTCTTTCTGCTGTCCCAAACACACTGCAGGAGTGGAACATCGGCTGCAATATTGACAAGGCGGAAATTGTCATAACAAAGGACAATGCCATCATATACAAAGGCAACACTCAAAACGGCAAATTCACCATTGATTTCCAATCATTGAACCTCGTCTCCGGTGACACGATGCAGGTCAATATAATGGCCGACAACATGATTCCGTTCGTCACTTCAGTCGGAGTGCTTAGCTTTACTCCTGTAATAGATTTTGCGTTTGAGTATTCAGATGTACAGGGCAACAATGACGGAATCATGAACTACGGTGACAGGGTTAGTTTTATCGTAAGGGCCACCAATATCAGTGATGCACCGTTCCCTGGCGAACAGGTTACCATGACTTGCGATGCCGATTTCGTGGAACTCGGTGTCGAATCGTTTGGACTTCAGGAACTGGCCGCAGGTGAATCAGGTAATGTTCAGGGGCTATATGCCTATATTAATCCAAACACTGCAGTGAGCAAAGATGTTGTCCTGACATTTCACTTAAGCAATGGTGTGTCTTTCGAGACATTTATGACCATCGAAGCACCTGTCATCTCATTGGACAGCTATTCAATAGTTGAGAAAACAGGGGACAAAGACGGTATAATCGAGCAGGGTGAAACAGGAACCATTACCCTGACTTATTCGAACTCAGGCAAATATCCGATGCGTAACGTCAATATTCACTTGGATTATATTGATGCTGTCATTAATTATTCCGATGCTGTCATACATTTTGACCAAATTGCCTCAGGCGAAAGCGTCACCTGCAGTTTTGATTTCACGGTAGGTGACTGCATTGACGGATTTATCATTCATTTCCTGCCTTATCTGAGTGATGAAATGAATATCAGCTACCAAAAGGAATTATGCTATATGATAGGCGATTCAAAAATCCTGTTAGTTGACCTTGACAATCTTAAAAACTCGATGCCTGTATTGAAATCAGACCTTTTCAGCTTTATCGGTGCCAATGTGGGCTATACGACGCAACTTCCATCCCTGCAAACACTCACCTCATACAATATTGTATTTCTCTGTGCCGGTGTGTTTAACCATAACACAGCCCTCACGGAATCCGAGCAACAGACTCTCATCAACTACCTGCAGAACGGCGGAAACCTTTATCTTGCATCTCCCGCAACTGTACCGACAGTAAGCGATATGATGAAGGATGCCGAGATCCCGTTCTCGCTTCACACCGGAATCGGAACTGCAGATCAGTTCGAAGAGCTTCAGGAGAATCCTTATTTCGCAGGTGCTGTTGATGCCAACAACGTTCT
>CALFIZ010000134.1 GCA_937877575.1 uncultured Marinilabiliales bacterium
CTTCGTCCTTCGTCTTTCGTCCTTCGTCTTTCGTCCTTCGTCTTTCGTCCTTCGTCCTTCGTCTTTCGTCCTTCGTCTTTCGTCCTTCGTCTTTCGTCCTTCGTTACAGTTCTACTGAACCCACCTTCTCCCAGTCAATTACGGCATCCGCGTATGCAATATTCACGAACTTCATTGTGTCAACCAGTTTATTCATCTTCTCTAAAGCACCTTTCCTGCCGATATTACTTTTAATATAACGCTTCAGTCTATTTGTCATAGTGCTTTCCTCCTTGAAATATTCCTCATACTCGGATTTAGTTGCCAAAGCCATTTTTTCCTTCAACAAATCATTAATATGAAAATATGAAATTGCATAGTCAGCTCTATTCATGGTATTTTTTATAAAGAAGTATGGAAATATCCTGAAATATCCGCCGCCACTGTATGCAACATCTTTTCCGACAATATTAGTCAGGCATATTGGAAACTCCTTCATCTTACATCCATTATAAGAAACTATCGACGGTTCTGCCGTACCATAGTCCGGGAAACCTCCGAAATCCCTTTCAGCCGGGAATACAGAAGAATCGCGTCTGATACCATTTTTATATAGGATTTCAAAAGCCCACGGGTTGCTCTTGCCGACTGAAAATGCCGGAGCACGATAGCTTATGACATCCTGACCTGAACATTGACGTAAGGAATCAACAGCTTTACGAGTATCCTCCTCCAACTCTTCTCTGCTCATTTTATTCAGCCACGTATGGCTGTCGGAATGGCAGCCAATCTCGTGTCCGTTTGAAGCAATTCTTTTGATTACATTAGGGAATTCCCTCGCCATTCCACCGACACAGAAAAAAGTGCCTTTTGTATGGGTTTCATCAAGTTTGGCCAGTATCTTATCAAGGTATTCATCATACTCGGCATACTTTTCTTTGTGATTCCCATGAAAAACCTTTTCGACATACCATTCTTCTATGTCATAAGTAATTATGTTCATTTTATTTGTCATCTTTTACAGGATAAACAATATAAGGGGCTGTCGGATTATCTTTTGCAATAATTTTACCTGGATTACCCAACACAATGGAATTATCCGGAACGTCAAAATTGACAAAAGCTCCTGGAGCTATCAAAACATTATCGCCAATATTTATTCCACCTATTACAGTTGCATTCTGACCGATATATACATTGTCACCTATCACGGGACAGCCGCTATGTTTTCCACCTGCAATCCCAATCAGCACACCCGGTGTGATGTTAAAATTCTTGCCTATTTTAGCATTAGGATTAACAATAATCATACCAAAATGCAATATTCTTAATCCGGGTCCGATTTTTGTGTAATATGGAATCTGTATTCCGGTACCGCGCATACACAACCTTAGAAAAACAATCCACATCAGTTTAATCGGTTTGAACTTCGTTTCCTGTGCATGTCTATATAAATATATATATCTGTATGCCGGTGAGAAGAATACATATCTTAATCTGACTAAAACATTATCGGCCCGTTCACCGACGTATCTATATAAATCTTCTTTCAATGACTTCCTCATGTTATGCAATATTATGTTTAATTAAAATTGAGAAGATTTTTCATCAGTTCAAGATTCTTTCTCACTTCCTCTTGTGAAGCCTCAAAACGTTTCTTGTCATCAGGATCAAGTTCCAGTTCTATAATACGTTCCACTCCGTTTCTGCCCAAAATTATCGGAACGCCAAGATATATGTCTTTATATCCATATTCACCGTCAAGATAAGCACATGCAGGGAACACCCGTCTTTGATCACACACGACTGCCTCCACCATTTCACATATTGCTGCACCGGCAGCGTACCATGCTGAACGGCCCAAACAATTAATCAGTTCTTCCCCGCCCAGCTGTGTACGATGAATGGCTTTTTGGATTTTCTCCTCGCTTAAAAGCATTCTGATAGGGATGCCGCCGATAGTAGTATATCTCGGCATCGGGACCATTGTTTTGCCATGACCGCCTAAAATCAGAGCCTGGATGTCTTTTGTTGAAACTTGAAGCATTTCGCTGATGGCATATTTGTAACGCGCAATATCGAGCAGACCACTCATTCCCAACACTCTGTTTGACGGAAACCCCGTAGCTTTCAGAGCACTGTAACACAATACATCAAGGGGATTGGAGACACAGATAATTACTGCATTCGGCGATACCTCAGCAGCCTTCTTTGCCACATCGAAGACAATGCGTGCATTTGTTGCCACCAAATCACTGCGTTCCATACCGGGTTTACGTGCAACACCGCTGGTAATGACAATAACATCAGAGCCTTGGGTGGCATCATAATCGTCTGTCACTCCAATAAGTTTGGTGTCGAAACGTTTAAGTGCGGCACTCTGATTCATGTCCAAAGCCTTGCCCTGTGCAATGCCATCCTTCACATCAAGAATCACTAATTCATTGATAAAATCCCTGTCCGCCAATGCACAGGCGCATGAACCACCTACTTCTCCAGCTCCAATTACAGTTACTTTTGTCATAATCCGAAAATTAACTCATCGCTCACTTCTTGACAAACAACTTTATACGATTGATAATCCATAATAGTGCCACTTCAATCGCAACTGTGCAGACAAATACCACCAATGCATATATAACATTATCCGTGACCATCCGGTTACTTGTATGCAATAAAATGGCAACAGCCACAATTAACACACCCTTAACCGGAATATGTGTACACATCACATCAAGACTGTTTTCTCCGAAATACAGAAAGCCGCGATTTATCTTACTCATGAATTTTGCATGGGAGACAAGAACTGACAGCCAACAGACAGCGAAACTGCCCATCAATGCTCTTATATGGAATATATATTCATTCCCATAATAACTGTGTCCCATGCTTAACGTGCCAAAAAACTTAGTAAGCACTCCCACGACTGCAAACATAAGCATGACAGCGGCTATGGATATTAACTTGTGATTTTTAGTATAATCCAGAAGTTTGTTGTGCAACTCGGGTTTCCACGAAAAGACATTTCCGACAGCATAAAACGGAAGTGCCATCATTGCAGCATCCAGATTCCATGGCAGCAGGAAAAGATATTCATCACCGAAAAAATGTTCAAACGTCATGCTCACACATGATATTAGAATGCATACAGGTATTATAAGCCAGCGTTTCAGTTTTGACACGAAATAGAACATGATTTCCACTGCAAAAAGGCAAGGTATAAACCAAAGAGCCGAATTATGATGAAGGAACTGGCCTGAACCGCGGGCGTAAACAGTTTCAAGCAATGACTGCCATATACTGAAAGTATTATTTCCGGTCAAATGGTTGAATGCAGCCCATATCCCCCATGTGATCACTGAATAAATCACGTATGGCACCAGCAACCGCCTGCCTCTTTTCTTTATGAAATCAAAAAAAGAAGTATATTTTCCTCCATTGAAAAACATTCCGGATAAAAAGAAAAACAGAGGCATGTGAAATGCATATATGAAAGAACCGCTGAAATTGTTTGTAACGATATGTCCCCATATTACGCAAAGTATTCCAATTCCTTTGGCAATGTCAATATAGTTCAATCTTTGTTTACCCATATTTTTATTTTTTACCTGAAAAAATCTTTTTCATATTATTAAATGTTCCTGCTATAAATGGCATTGGATCCGACCAGCCGTTCATATCCTGATAGCTTACTTTTTTACCGAAAAACTTAAACCATGATGGTTTTGTTTTCCACCGGTTCGAAGATTTGAAAAACCATAATGTATCCAGTCCGAGATGTCTTAAGGCCATAGCTGAAGTGTATTTGTACTCTTTCTGAGGTCTGTCCAGAATATAGTTTACAATAATTTCAGGCCAGTTGATCCCTGCAGCGATAGCACCTTTTATACATGCCGGCAGACGCGGATTGATTTCCATAACCAATAATTTCCCGCTGTCAGGATCTTCAATCAGGTCAAAGTCAGCAAATCCATTCCATCCGATATCCTTCAGAATATTATAGCACACGTTCACATCGTCAGGCGATTCGATGGAAATGTTACAGCAGCTGCTGCCACCTTTCACAGGATACCATCTTACCTTATGCAAAACGGACGAGCACACCATATTACCGTTTTCATCAAGAAGAACCTGAATTTTCACCTGTCGTCCGCCTGCCCTCACAAAACGTTGAAGATGATAGTCGCCATACTGTGCCCTGAGGCCATCATATACCGACTTCATTTCCTCATAGCTGTTCACTATTTTCATTCCTCTTCCACCAGTTGTACAATTGGGTTTAAGCAATGCAGGATAAAAAAAGTTCTTAAGAACGTCGTTTGACAATGAGACACCAGACATATCTATTGATTCAGGATGCGGATATCCTTTATTTGCACAAAGAGTCATCAGCTGATTCTTGTCATACCCCTTATAAAACACATCCAACGAAGGCAATCCTATTTTATTGACATATTTCTCTATTTCATTTTTATACTTGCAAAGAAATTCAGCCAACCCATCACCCATCGGCAGTATTGCCTTAATATTCTCATCAACCAATATTTTTTTGATGAAGTTAATTAAATCAGCATCTTTTATATTATGATCGTAACTGTATCTTTTGTCAACACATCGAGATCTATCGGCATAATTATTTCTGTCAGGACATAAAAGAACGACTCTATATCCTGAATGTTTCAAAGAACTCACAGTAGCCAGGCCCTGAGTTCCGCCACCTAAGATTAGAATAGAATCCATATATCAGATTAATTTGAACTCACCATTTTATAAAAATCGACCCATGCATCTGTCACCAGTTCACTTGGAAAATCTTTAATGACTCTTTCCATGCCGGCTTGCCCCAGACGAGTACGCAAGTCTTCGTCAACATATAAACGTTCCATGCACTCATAGAGAGAATCCACATCACGTGTTTTGCAGCGCAGACCGGTCACATCATCAACCATGGCATCCATGACACCGTATGTGTCACTGCATATTACAGGCAGTCTGACACATGAAGCTTCAAGAACCGCCAGGCCGAACCCTTCTCTATATGACGGGAACAGAAAAACATCCGCAGAATGCAGTAACAACTCGGGTTCGGAAGTAAACCCGTAATAATGATAATTGATACCTTCATGAATATATTCATAATTACCTAAGGTTGACAAAGTGTCATCTTCCTCTTTACCTACCATCAGGCGAAATGCCTTAT
>CALFIZ010000135.1 GCA_937877575.1 uncultured Marinilabiliales bacterium
CGGCACCAAGCCCCGCGAATTTACAACTTACGATTGAATCATGTGATGAAACAGGATTTTCCGATGCATCAAGTGAAAGATTTGTAACATCATCTGTGATACCGATTGATATCCCGCTTGTGGCACATGCACAGACAATGGGTATGTTGGGCCCTTGTGCATGAAGGTCTATGGCTACGTTTGAACTTGCTATGTTACAGATAATACTCGGGATAAGAAAAGGTGACACCCACCTGGGACCTTCATCCCTCATTTTGTTGTTCTCTGAAATTATCGTCCATAAGCCTCCCACACCTGTACCTATATAAACTCCTAATCTTTCAGGCTCTATCTCCAATTTGCTGTCATTCCATGCTTCGCGTGCAGCTATCATGGCGTATTGTGTGAATTTGTCTGTCCTTTTTACGGTTTGTGCTTCAAGCCCCATTGCAATGGGATCAAAATTCTTTAACTCTGCATCCAACTTTATGTCAATCCTGTCATCTGCAATAGCCTTTATGAAATCGATTCCTGATACTCCATTCTTAAGATTGTTCCAATAATCGACAACATTATTCCCAATAGGGGTCAAAGCTCCAATACCGGTAATAACTACTCTTCTCATATAGAAAATTTTAAAAAATATTATAAAAAATCAATTCAAACCTACAAAGGTAACAATTTTTCACAATAAATGCCGTTTTGAGAAAAAAAATGTAACTTTGCAAAAAAACAGATAGTGATAAAACGTCTTGATAGATTCTTGCTTAAGACTTACATAGGTCCTTTTATCTTGACTTTCGTAATAGGGGACTTCATTCTTCTGATGCAGTTTTTCTGGAAATATATCGATGAACTGGTTGGAAAAGGTCTTGGCTTGCCTGTTATCGCAAAACTGACGTTGTATGCTGCAACCACATTTGTCCCTATGGCTCTTCCCATAGGTGTTCTGCTGTCATCACTGATTACATTCGGCAACCTTGGGGAACGCTATGAACTCATCGCTTTGAAGTCTTCAGGCATATCACTAAAAAGAATCTTCGCGCCGCTGATAACTTTTACTCTGATTATCAGTTGCTTGTCGGCATATTTCAGTCAAGAGATTTTACCAAAGACGAACCTGAAATTCCAGTCTGTGTTTTTCGATATCAGACAGAAAAAACTGACCTTCAACCTTGAGGAAGGCGTTTATTATTCAGGGTTGGAAGGATATATGATCCGTGTTGACGAAAAGGAACCGGATGACAGGACAGTGCGCGGAATCATTGTATATTCGCATAAGGGCAACGCATCGAATAAGATGGTGACTTTAGCCGAATGGGGAACTATGGATATTGACACCACTACAAGCACTTTAATACTGACGCTGCATAACGGCTATTCGTATGATGACTCATACGGCGCCAACAAAATGAAGGATTACCCTTTCAAACGGCTCCATTTTGAAGTCAGTGAAATGCGATTCGACATGTCACAGTTTGATTTGAACCAAACCGACGAGGCAATATACAGCAACAACTATAAGAATTTGGTACGCCGCGATTTGGCGGAGAAAATCAGGTATCACGACAGTGTGCTCACCAAAAGGGAGGATGGCTACATGGAACTTGCTGTTAAACGTTTCGAAACAATAAAGGATACTGCCAATGTCATCAAAAATGCAGATGATGCCGTATACGGGTTTCTCAAAAGTCCTGTATGGGAGAATCTGCCTGACAGTATTGACAAGATGTCGATAAGAAATTCGGCTTTGGATAAGGCAAGGGCTGATAAGCAGACTGCCGAACTCAGATACAACACATTGGAATATGAAAGGACGATAAATGCCCGCCATCAGACGGAGGACCAATACCGTTATGCAATAGCAGCCGCTTGTCTGATACTGTTTTTGGTAGGAGCGCCTTTGGGAGCGATAATCCGTAAGGGAGGACTTGGCTTTCCGCTGGTTCTGGCGGTTATCATATTCATATTGTACTATATCATTCTCACTTCGGGTCAGAAATCCGCACTCGAAGGAACCATGAGCCCTATACTCGGTATCTGGCTTGCGAATATCATCGTACTTCCTATTGGACTGTTCCTGACGGCGAAAGCTGCCGCCGATGCCCCCGTTGTTGAAAAGGACTATTGGGTGAAAATATATTTGAAAGTTGTCGGATTTTTCAAAAAAACGAAAAGGAAATGAACATACTCTTTTTGTGCAATAAGAATCCATATCCCGAAAAAGATGGCGGCTGCCTGTGTATGAACGTTTTTATAAAGGAGGCTGTGAGACGCGGATGGTATGTTAAAGTCTTGGCTGTCAACTCCAAAAAGAACTTTGTCAATGCCGTGGATATCCCGGAGGAATATAGGGGAAAGACTCATTATGAGAACGTGTTTATGGACATGACTGTGAAACCGTGGTCGTTTCTTGCGACTTATCTGAATGGCCGTTCACCGCATATAACACGTTTCATATCAGTTGAATACAAAAAACGTCTTGTTGAAATTCTCAAAGAGACAAAATTCGATGTGGTAAGAATAGAATCCATATTTATGATGCCATATATCGATACCGTTCGTGAATATTCTGACGCTATTGTGGATTTAAGGACACATAACGTTGAGAATCTGATTTGGAAAAGGCTTCGAAATGCGGCTGCTAATCCTGTAAAGAAACTGTTGTATGACCATGTGGCTTCAACTCTCGAAAAATATGAATTGAATGTGATACATGCTCCTGACTGCATATCTGCCATTTCTGAGATCGATGCTGAGTGGTTTAGGGAGAAGTTGCAGGACAAGCCTCGTTTTCAGTTGCATCCGCTTGATTTTGTAAAGTCAAGTGGTAAACATCCTGTCAAAGTTAGTGTTGTTCCGTTCGGTCTTGACATTCAGAACATTTCGCTTCATGAGGATATAATGCCTGAGCCGGATTCACTTTTTTATATCGGCGCAATGAACTGGATACCCAACCAAGAAGGTGTGGAGTGGTTTCTTACGCATGTGTGGCCGCTTGTCCATCAGAAAATGCCACAGCTTAAATTTTATGTCGCAGGCCGAAATATGCCGCAGTCGCTAATTGACAGTCATCCTGAAAATGTGGTTGTGGTGGGGGAAGTGGATGATGCTCACGAATTTATGCGTTCCAAGGGAATAATGATTGTGCCTCTGCTTTCGGGCAGTGGCGTGCGTGTCAAAATAATAGAAGGGCTATCCATGTCGAAAGCGATAGTCACCACATCTGTCGGTGCCGAAGGCATATCTGTGGCCGACGGTCACGATATAATGATTGCCGACAAACCTGAGGAAATGGCTGCATCAATAGTCGGATTGGCTGAAAATCCTGCGTTAGTGAAGAATATTGAAACTCATGCCTTTGAGACGGCACAACGCTATGATGTACGATCTATCTTCTCAAATTGGCTTGAATTTATCGGTCGCTCTTGACAGTTGAAGCCATGCGCCGCTGTTTCCGGCGATGCTTTTACTGCAGAGGCGATTGGGTCGGAAAATTTTATCTGATGTTAAATACAAGTCGTCCGACTATGATAGTCACGATGGCAAGCGGAGCAATGTATTTTATGATGAAGAAGATGACGTTTTTGAGTGCTATTTTCATTGTGCCCTGATTTGTGAGTTCGTCAATGAATGCATCTTTCTTCAGTTTCCAACCGATGAAAACTGTTATCAGCAGTCCGCCAACAGGCATAAGAATGTTTGCGGTAAGATTGTCAAGGATGTCGAAGAAAGGCATCTTTCCGATAACAAAATGTGAGTTGTCCTGCAGGCTGACTGTTGCAAGCAATCCGATAATCAGTGAGCCTACGGCACACCATACTGTTGCTTTTTTCCGTTTTATGCCGTGCTCTTCTACGAAGTATGCCACTGAAGCCTCAAGCAGGGATATTGTTGAAGTCAGTGCGGCAATGGCAAGCAGTATGAAAAATATCAGGCAGAATATATAACCGCCTGCCATCTGGTTGAATATCAGCGGTAAAGTGTTGAATGCGAGACCGGCGCCTGCTTTCGGACTGATTCCCATCGAAAAGGCGGCTGGGAATATTGTTACTCCGGCAAGAATTGCGACTAATGTGTCGGTCATAACCACAGAGGTGGAGGAGGTCAGCAGGTTGTCGTTCTTGTTGATATATGAGCCGTAAGTTATCTGTACTCCCATCCCTACGCTAAGCGAGAAAAAGGCCTGCCCCAATGCGCTGATACATACTTCCGGGGTTATCTTGCTGAAATCCGGTTTGAAGAAAAATCTTAATCCCTCCGTTGTGTTCGGGAGGGTCAGTGACTTGACACACAATATGATAAGTATTGCAAACAACATGGGCATCAGCACTTTTGCGAATTTCTCAATGCCTTTTTCAATACCTCTCAGTACTATAAATGCGGTAAGGGTGATAAACAACGTCTGCCAGATGAAAGGCCTGAAGGAGTTGTTGAAGTCGGTCATGCCTTGTTCTATTTCGGAGATGCTTTTTCCGTGATAGAAATTTATCAGTGACTTGTAGATGCTTTCGAGTGTCCATCCGGCAATTGTAGAGTAGAATGCCAGGATGAGGAAAGAGCTTATTACGCCAACGAATCCGACCACAGGCCATGCGGTTTTTGGGGCAAGTGTCTTGAATGCACCTACAGTATTCTTATGTGAGCGTCTTCCGATGATGAATTCCGACAGCATAAGGGGAATGCCGAGAAACACTATTATAAGAAGATAGACGATGAGAAAGGCACCTCCGCCATTTTCGCCGGCTTCGCAGGGGAAGCGGTAGATGTTTCCTAATCCGACCGCCGAACCGGCTGCCGCTGCAATAACTCCGAATTTTGACCCGAAATTTTCACGTTGTTTTTCCATATTTGACTGTTAGTTGTTTTTTGTCAGCAGTGAAACAAATTCATCTTTGCCGACGGTGTTTTGGTTACCGTTAATCATGTTTTTCACTGATACACAGTTTTTTGCGATTTCATCTTCGCCGGCGATGATGACAAACGGTATTCCGCGTTTATTGGCATATTCCATCTGTTTCCTGAATTTTACCGAATCAGGATACAATTCGGAGTTGATGCCTTCATGACGCAGTTTGCTGATTAGCGGCAGGCAATATCTTGCTTCCTTGTCGCCGAGGTTGACGAAAAGCACCTGTGTGGTCTGTGTGCTTTTTTCAGGGAACAGATTGAGTTCGTTCATGACGTCGTATATGCGTTCCGCACCGAATGATACACCTACTCCGGAGACGTCCGGCAAACCGAATATTGAGGTAAGGTTGTCATAACGTCCGCCGCCGCAGATGCTGCCAATAACGGTATCAGCTGATTTCACCTCGATGATGGCACCGGTATAATAGTTCAGACCGCGGGCAAGAGTGAGGTCGAGTTCAAGCGGAGCCGTGGCGTTTGGACAATCTTCGAGCAGACTGAATATGGCTTCTGTTTCCTCAATGCCCTTTAAGCCTTCTTCATTGTCTTTCAGAATTTCTTTCAGTGATGCAAGTTTGGTCCTGTTGTCACCTGCAAGGGTTAGGATAGGAGTAAGTCTGTTTATCCCTTCATCTTCAATGCCTTTGTCTCTCAGCTCCGCAATTACGTTGTCGTATCCTATTTTATCCATTTTGTCAATTGCAACGGTGATGTCGGTAAGTTTGTCGCTATATCCGATAAAAGAAGCTATCCCGCTCAGAATCTTTCTATTGTTTAGTTTGATTATTATGTTGATTTTCAATGCTTTGAATACATCGTTAATCATCATGATCAGTTCTGTTTCATTAAGCATTGAAGTGGTTCCGATTACATCCACATCGCACTGGTAGAATTCTCTGTAGCGACCTTTCTGGGGACGGTCGGCACGCCACACCGGTTGCATCTGATAGCGTTTGAAAGGGAACACGATATCGTTGCGGTACATTGTGACGTATCTTGCAAACGGCACTGTAAGGTCATATCTCAGCCCTTTTTCGGAAATCTTGTGCATCAGTTTTATTGATGAGCTTTTGTCTTCATCGGTGGTGCTTGCCAGAAAGTCACCCGAGTTGAGTATTTTGAACAGAAGTTTGTCGCCCTCGTCACCGTATTTGCCCATCAGGGTTGACAGGTTTTCCATTGATGGCGTTTCTAACGGTTTATAGCCGTATAGGTTGAAAATTGACTTTATGGTGTCGAAGATGTAGTTGCGTTTTATCATCGTTTCCGGTGAGAAATCGCGTGTTCCTTTTGGTATTGATGGTTTCGTCATATTTGTGTTTTTGTATGAAGAGATGCATCATGTTGCGTCTCTGCAATAAGGTGATTTATGGTTTGTCCGACGTTTTGCCAGTTGTAGGTTTTGTGGACGAACCGGCAGCCGTTATCGGCTATCTGTCGGGCTAAGTTATTGTCGTTAAGCAGTCTTATTATGTTGTTGGCAAGTGAGCCGGCATCATCGCCGATTAGAATCCCAGTGTTGTCGGCAGCCTTGAGTGAGTTGTTGGCGAGCGAGGTGGTGATGCATGGGAGAGGCATTGCCATGGCT
>CALFIZ010000136.1 GCA_937877575.1 uncultured Marinilabiliales bacterium
TGTTGGAATTCGCCGACCTTATCACGCCGAATTTAACGGAGGCTTGCGAACTTTTAGGCGTACCCTATCGCGAAAAAATTTCCGATTCGGAGCTTGCGACTATGGCAGCGAACATCGCGGCAAAGACTCGCGGCGGGCGCGTCGTGATAACAGGAATCACCCTTGACTTAGACGACGGCTCCAATATTACTAATTTTATTTTCCTTAAGAATGATTTTCTTAACATTTTCTTAATTTTGCATTTTTAATTCAATAGGCAAATTATATCAAAATATTAGTGTTATGTATAAGATAGAAAGACATCCGATTTTATCCATTCCAGACAATGGTGAAGTGACATTCAGATACAACGGGAAAGAGGTGACTGCCCCAAAGGGGATTTCCATTGCAGCGGCCTTACATCAGGCAGGCTACCCCATTCACAGTCACAGTATTGAAGGCAGAGAGCGAAGCGTAATGTGCGGCATAGGCAAATGCGGTGCCTGCGAAATGCTCGTTGACGGTCAGGTGACAAGAATCTGCTCGACTATCGTTGACAACATAAAGGAAGTCATGGAAATACCGAAGGGTTACCAACCGGAAGGCGACATTCCCGACTTGCAGAAACCGTTCAGAATTCACAAGACCACAGTTGCCATCATCGGTGCCGGTCCTGCAGGACTTGCAGCTCGTGAAATCCTCAATCAAAACAATATCAGCAATATAGTAATTGACAATCACGACACCATCGGAGGTCAGTTCGTTATGCAAACCCACCAGTTCTTCTTTTTCGAAGAGCAGCAGAAATACGGCGGAATGCGTGGTTTCGACATCGCAAAGACTCTTGCCGGTGACAGTCACGACGGAATCATCCTTTCAACTGTTGTCTGGGACATACTTGAAGGCAAACGTTTGGCACTCAAGAACCTGACGACCAAAGAAATATCATTTGTAGAAGCCGACTATCTGCTTATTTCCACAGGTGCGCTGCCTTTTATGCCGTCATTTGAAAACGATGATTTGCCCGGCGTATATACAGCCGCAGTCTTCCAAAAGATGATGAACTATGAGCGCACTCTTCTCGGCAAGAGCATTCTCACAGTCGGTGCGGGCAACATCGGATATCTGACATCTTATCAGGCAATGCAGGCGGGTGCAAAGGTCAAAGCCATCATAGAAGCCATGCCTCATGAAGGCGGCTTCCCTGTTCAGGCCAACAGAGTCCGCCGTCTTGGCATCCCTGTCATGACATCACACACTCTGCTGAAGGCCATACCGAATGAAAGACACGACGGCATAGTCGGAGCAATAATAGCTGAATGTGAAAACTTCAAGCCGATACCTGGAACAGAGAGATTGGTTGACGGCATTGACGTCATCAACATCTGCACGGGTCTGCGCCCCGACAACAACCTCCTCACCAAAGGCAACATAGTTTTTGGAAAATCCTGTGTGGGAGCCGGCGACGTGCTGAGAATAGGTGAAGGCACAAGCGCCGTCCTCCGCGGCAAACAGGCTGCATACGAAATCATGCAGATGATGGACGTAAGATTCGATTACGACTCATATCTCAAACTGTCAAGAGACTACATAGACTCACAGCAGCATCCTGTAAGGGTTCTCGAAGACGTCACACTTCCTTCAAAGGAGAGAATGATGGAGAAACCTTTCGTAATCACCGACTGTATCTATGGTTTTGCCTGCAACCCATGCACATTTGCATGTCCGCATAAAGCCATAACAAAACCCACGACACACTCTGTACCGACAGTTGACTACAGCAAATGTATAGGCTGTATGAGTTGCGTCAACCATTGCCCTGGCCTCGCAATCTTCGGCTACAACATTCAAAAAGACATGGTCTATCTGCCATTCGAATACGAAGCCAACGAAAAGAGCGAGGTATTTCTTGTTGACAACAACGGCAAGAGTGTGGGTGAAGGTATCATCGAAAGGATTATAAAAGGCAAGAACAAGACTAATATCGCATGGGTCAGGTCCTTGGATCTCCATGGCGAAGACCTGATAAAGGCAAGAGGTTTCATCCTCAAGGA
The DNA here is from genome assembly GCA_937877575.1 of uncultured Marinilabiliales bacterium. Taxonomy (GTDB): domain Bacteria; phylum Bacteroidota; class Bacteroidia; order Bacteroidales; family BM520; genus RGIG7150. Next base: position 2,034 of record CALFIZ010000136.1, read on the forward strand.
AAATTATCCGGAGCCTATTGACCTGAAAGAACCCGGAAAGACACCTGAAGGCAAGTCATACGTATGTTTCTGCGAAGACATAGACATGGACAAAGTCATGAAGGTGGTCGGTGAAAGAAAGTCAATCACGATTCAGGAAATTAAACACACCACAAGAATCGGCATGGGGGTATGCAGAGGATCGAGATGTATTCCGCGTCTGCGTCAGCTGCTGCATGCAAAGGGAGTAGAACTTGGAAAGCTGGATCAACTGCGGAGGCTAGGCATTGTGAAGTTCAGAAGAGAAAATGGGGTTTCTCTCTGCTCTTCCATTGAAAACCTAACAAACCTCCGCTCTCTGTCTATAACTTCAACAGAAGAGG
>CALFIZ010000137.1 GCA_937877575.1 uncultured Marinilabiliales bacterium
TATAAACAAAGGGGCTGCAAGAGTATGGGGCGGTGTTGCAAAATCTTTGCTTCATCTTGATTTCAAGCTGTTTAACGAAAAGTTGTCCGTTATATTCCAGCATAGAAAAGACCCGTATGATGTGTTTGATGAACTGATTGGGCTACAGAAAAAATACGATATGTGTTTCAGGTTTTTCTTTCTGATGGGTGACTATGGCGGGAATGACAAAGCCTGTCCGCCGTCAGATAAGAATTTCCGGAAATTAATCAGGTATGTCCATGAAAATGCAGAGGTGGGAATCCATCCGTCATACGCATCAAACGATGATGTCTCTTTATTGCTGAAAGAGAAGAAGTTACTGGAAGATGTCATTGGTGTTCCGGTGACTATTAGCCGTCAGCATTTCCTCCGTTTCGATGTCAGAAATACTTTCCTAAATCTTTTGAATAACGGCATTAAGGAGGATTATTCAATGGGGTATGCCGAAACCGTCGGTTTCAGGGCTGGAGTCTGTGTGCCGTACAATTTCTTCGATATCAGCAGGAACATGGCGACCGACCTCGTGATTTATCCTCTTTCAGTGATGGATGCCACTCTTTTCAGATATATGAAACTCAATGATGCCGAGGCTTTTGATGTAATCAAAAAAATCATTGAGGTCACCAAAAAACACAACGGTACTTTCATCCCGCTGTGGCATAACAGTTCCATGACCGACAATGGCAGGCGCAAGTTATTCGTTAATATGATTGAGGCGGCTTTAAACTAACAATCCTAAGAGATATGAATGTCCTTAACAATAGCGAAATAGACCGAAACAGATGGGACAGTCTGGTGGAACAGTCAGTGTCCCCTAAAATCACCTCGTTTTCATGGTATCTTGATGTGGTGTGCCCGCAGTGGAAGGCTATTGTCGGAGATGATTATTCATGGGGGTTCGTGCTGCCTGAAAAACGGAAGTTCGGAATCAAATATCTGATTCAACCATTTATGATACAGCAACTTGGTTTGATTTACTTACATGAAGACTTTAATATATCTCCAACCATTGGCATGTGTCTTGAATATGTGAAATCCCATTATCTTTATTTTGATTTCAACATCAACGGGTCATCGTTAGGCACGGGCAGGGTAGAGAGCAGTCCCAGCAATAATCTTTTGCTGAATCTGCAACAAAGTTACGAGTCTGTCCGGGATGGCTATTCGGCAAATGTAAGGCGTAATTTGAAGAAATCCGCCGAATCCGGAATAGTTGTGAATCGTATTGATGCTTTTGACGGGATAATAGGGATGTTTGTTGATGACAAGGGCGACAAGGTAGGATGGAACAGCAGTAAAAGCCTGTTGCTTGTTGAGGTTCTCAACGCGGTGAAGGCAAACAGTAATATTGATGTAAGAGGGGCTTTTTCAGGTGACGAGTTGGTGAGCGGGGCGGTGTTTATAGGATTTGGTGGCAGATGGACCTTCATATTTTCCGGTAATTCCGGCAGGGGCAGGGAGACATCGTCAATGTTCTCGATTATAGACAGTTTTGTGCATGATAGCGCAAATCAGGCATTGACACTCGATTTCGAGGGGTCAAACGACCAGGGGCTGTATCGTTTTTACAAGAGTTTCGGAGCATACGATGAAAAGTATCTCAGAGTGACGTCAAAAATAAAAAAAATCAGTTTTAGTCGCAAATTTGGCGCATTAAGTGAAAAATAAGTAGTATCTTTGTAAACTTTTAAAAAGCAAAGAATTGAAAATACTAAAGAAATCATTATGAACAGGATAAAGCAGAGTATTGAAAAATCCATCAATGATCAGATTAATGCAGAGGAATTCTCCGCAAGATTGTACAAATCAATGGCTTCATGGTGTGATATCAACGGATTTCCGGGATGTGCCAAATTCTTATGGGCTCATGGGGATGAAGAGATGGAGCACATGATGCGTTTTGTGAATTATTTGAACAACAGGGGCGGTCATGCGCTTTTTGATGCCGTTGAGAAGCCTCAGCAGGAATTCAAGGACATTACTGAAATCTTTGAGCTTGCAAACAAGCACGAGGAAGAGGTGACCAAGATGATAAACGGCATTCATGCACTTGCGGAAAAGGAGAAGGACTACGCAACCTGCAACATGCTCCAGTGGTTTATTGCCGAGCAGGTTGAAGAGGAAGCCCTCTTCGGAGAATGTCTCGACATCATCAAATGTGCCGGAAAGACTAATATTTTCCTGGCTGATCAGGCAATAGCCGGTAAGGAATAGTATTATAGAAATTTTTATGCCGGAAGATTTCACTGCATTAAAAGTCCAGGATGGCATTCCCCAACCGGATACAGTCAATCCTGATGCAATAGATCGTCTTAGGGCAAGAAAACGCCCCAAACGTTCTCTTGATGAGTATGTTGAGGGTATATTAAAAGGGGACAGAGTTGTGCTCGGACAAGCTATCACGTTGATTGAGAGTGTTTTGCCCGAGCATAATTTTTTGGCTGAACAGATAGTTGAAAAGTGTCTGCCGTATTCAGGCAACAGCATTCGCATAGGTATCACCGGCGTTCCCGGTGCTGGAAAGAGCACTTTCATTGAAGCGTTCGGACTTTATCTTACATCAATAGGTTACAAGGTCGCTGTGCTTGCCATCGATCCGAGCAGCACACGGACTAAGGGCAGCATACTTGGTGACAAGACGCGAATGGAGGAATTGTCGTCCGACAGTAATGCCTTCATCCGTCCTTCGCCGTCAGCAGGAACCCTTGGCGGTGTGGCACGCAAGACCCATGAAACCATCTTCCTCTGTGAAGCGGCCGGTTTTAACGTTGTCCTTGTCGAAACTGTAGGCGTGGGACAGTCGGAGGTCGCTGTGCATTCCATGGTGGATTTCTTCCTGTTGCTGCTTATCGCAGGTGCGGGAGATGAACTGCAGGGCATCAAACGCGGCATTATGGAAATGGCAGATGCTATTGTCATAAATAAGGCTGACGGCGACAATGTCAGTCGCGCCGAATTGTCCGCACGCGCTTATAAAAACGCACTGCATCTGTTCCCGCCGACCGAATCGGGATGGATTCCTGAGGTGATGACATGTTCAGCCCTCACCAATAAAGGAATTGAAGATGCCTGGACCATTATTTGCAAGTATAGACAGATATGCAGCGATAACGGCTATTTTAACAGCAAACGCAACTATCAGGCCTTGAGTGTGATGTATGATACTATTGATGAACAGCTTAAAAACAGATTTTACAATTCTGAAGTTATCCGGCAGGCGAGCGCCGGGATTGAACAAGATGTCATCTCTGGGAGGGCCACATCATACGCTGCCGCTAAACAACTTTTGGAAAAATTTGATAATCAAATAAATAAACAGAATAATTAAAGTGATAAATTAAATATAACAAATTATGAAAGAAGATCTGAAACTTAATCCTAATCCGCTGGTTCAGTTTCTTAACAAACCAAAACAGGATTTCACAAAAGAAGATTTGATGGATTTCATTGAAAAGAATGGAATCAAAATGGTAAATTTCCGTTACGTTGGTGGTGACGGTCGTCTGAAAGTCCTTAACTTCGTCATTAACAGTCGCAAATATCTCGACAGCATTCTTTCTGCAGGTGAGAGGGTTGACGGCTCAAGCCTTTTCAAATATATTGAAGCCGGCTCCAGTGACCTGTATGTTGTCCCGCGTTATCGTACCGCTTTTGTAAATCCTTTCTCCGACATACCTACTCTTGAGATTCTTTGTTCCTATTTCAACAAGGACGGTGAGCCTCTCGACCTTTCACCAGACAATGCCTTGAGAAAAGCCCATAAGGTTCTGAAGGAGCGCACAGGCTATGATTTCCAGACTATGGGTGAGCTCGAGTACTATGTGATAAGTGATGCTGAAGAATACTACAAGGCTGTTGACCAGAAGGGGTATCATGAGGCTTCTCCTTTCAGCAAGTACGGTGATTTCAGACAGGAAGCCATGCTTGCCATCGCAAAATGCGGCGGTGACATCAAATACGGCCATTCAGAAGTGGGTAACTTCACTTTGGGTGACATACTGTATGAACAGAATGAAATCGAATTTCTCCCTGTTGACATGGAGGATTCGGCTGACCAGCTGGTAGTCGCAAAATGGGTTCTCAGAAACCTCGCTTGGCAGTACGGCTATAATCTTACATTTGCTCCAAAGATTACCACAGGTAAGGCAGGAAGCGGTCTGCATATCCATACCCGTCTGATGAAAAACGGCAAGAATGCAATGGTTGACCGTAACGGCAAACTCAGCAGTGCGGCTAAGAAGGCTATCGCCGGCTATCTGACACTTGCCCCGTCTTTGACTGCTTTCGGAAATACCAACCCTACATCCTATTTCCGTCTCGTTCCTAATCAGGAGGCTCCTACAAAAATCTGTTGGGGCGACAGAAACCGTTCAGTGCTGGTGCGTGTGCCATTGGGATGGACTTCAGGAAAGTCGATGGCTTCCATCGCAAATCCTATAGAACCGGCTAACGAAGCCAAGTTCAGCGAAAAGCAGACAGTCGAATTCAGATGCCCTGACGGTTCGGCAGACCTTTACAGCCTGATAGCAGGTCTCGGCGTTGCAGCACGTTATGGTCTCGAAATGCCTAATGCCCTTGAGTTTGCAGAAAAGACATACGTCGATGTTGACATATTCAGCGAGGCGTTCAAAGACCGTCTCAATTCACTTGAACAGCTTCCTACAAACTGCTTCGAATCAGCTGAAAACCTTAAGCGTCAAGCCGACATATATACCCAGTACGGCGTTTTCTCACAGAAAATGATTGACGGTATGGTGGAACAACTCAAATCCTTCAAGGATCAGAACTTGTTTAAGGAAGTTTCCGGCGACCCTGACAAGATGATGGAACTCGTAAACAAATACTTCTACTGCGGATAAAAGTTCATTCGCTGTAAAATGACAAAAGCCTGCAAATCACATCAAGTGAAATGCAGGCTTTTGTTTTGTATATGATTCGGATTATCTTGTGTATGCTTCTATCATCTGTATGATTGCGTAGGTGCAGACAGGGCAGAACTTGTCTCCCCTGAAGGTATTCATCATGCAGTCGTAGGCCGGACGGTACATGCCTTTAGGCGTATATCCGGCACCTTCGAAAGCACCGACTTTGTCGTGGTATTTTTCCGTTGCCGGTGTCGGTATCGGAGTCTTTTTGTCAACCATGAATTTCCATTTGCTGTCAAAGTCAACAAGTGACGTTATGTTGAATTCCCACGGTTCAATCTTCAAATCGTAGAACTCTTCATATTCCACATCTCCGGCATATTCGTCGGCAAGACCTGCAAAAGCATGGCTGAACTCATGGATTATGACTTTAGCCGATGACATGTTGCCCGAGGTGCTGACGGAGTAGTAGTTGTATATTCCGCCGCCGCCGTAAACGGTACTGTTGACGAGGATGTATATCTGGTCGTAAGGGGCACATGCCGCTACGTCCTTTACGGAAAAATAACTCTCGGTAGTATTGTATCTGTCGGAGTAAAAGGTGTCGAAGTGGCAGTCAACAATAGTGTTTTTCCAGATGCCTTCGCGAGGAATGTCTGTGCCGCTCTCCACTGACGGAGCCAGCACGCCTCTTATGTTGAAATCATCGAAATATGATGAATATGGCTCAAACGCCCTGAAAACATTCACCAATGCGTCACAGTCGGATTTGAACTTGTCCATTTCTTCTGCTGTGTAGCCGTCGGGGATTACTACAATGTCAATCTTCTTTGCAGGCTCACCGGTCACGTGTGCGTCATATACCGGGAAATCATACCTCTGTTCTGGAGTGTTGTAGATCTCCTTCGGGTCATATTCAGCACTGAAAACCTTCTCGAAAACCCCATCGCTGTTTCTTTCGTCAATTTCTATGATGGCATTGCTCTTCGGCAGCGGCACTGAGACCGACTCCTCATAGCAACGGCACATCTTTAAGGCCTCTTCGGTTGTCTGCCATTCCTGGAACAGCGTGCAGTAACCGCGCGTGTATATCGTTTTGCCTGACTGTGCATCAATTACCTTGACCATATACGAACCGTAGTTGAACTCGTCAAGAAGAATGGTTTTTGAGCCACCCCAGTATTTCTCAATGACGAATTTGTCCAAAATGAATTTTGAGGTCTTGCTGTCACCCCAGTGATAAACGTCCATCCTTAATGAACGGTTTTCGAAATATCTGTCATATTCAACTGCATTAACGACTGATATACAGATGAATGTGAAAATCAATGAAAGTAATAATCTTCTCATGTCTTTTAGTTTTAATGTCCTGCAAATGTAATCAGATTTATCCAAAGATTGTTATGCGGACAAGATTATATTGTCACGAATTTCCTTAATATTGTATATTTTTTTTTAAAGTACGACAAAATGTCGTTTTGATGGACATGGCAAACTTTTTGTTGCTATCTTTGCAAATTGAAAATCTATGGAGGATTAAGTATGAAAAAAAATAAAGACAATAAAAAGAAATTGAAAGATATGGAAAAACAGGCAAATGAGGATATAAGGCAGACTCAGGAAGAGGTGGTTGACGAAAAGAAAGATGAGACTTCTGCTACGGAAGAACAGCATTTGGAAGACGAGGAAAAGTCTTCTAAAGATGAAACCGAGAAGGATAGCGGCTCAGGCAAATCGAAAAAGGACAAGAAATTTGAAAAATTGGCAGAGGAAAAAGCCGAACTCGAGGAAAAGTTGTCAGCATTGGAATTGTTGGCTTCCGATAATAAGGACAAATATCTGAGAATGTTTTCGGAATTTGACAACTATAAAAAAAGAGTGGCTAAGGAGAGGATTGAACTCATTGATTCCGCATCGGCTGACACAATAAAAAAGCTTTTGCCTGTTCTTGACGATATAGACCGTGCAAATGAGATGATGGACAAGGCTACTGATGTCCAGGCTGTTAAGGATGGCTGCAACTTGATTTTCGATAAAATCAGGAGCATACTGGCTTCATGCGGACTTGCTGAAATGGAGACGACAGGAGAAGTTTTCGATGCTGACAAGCATGAGGCTATAACTCAGCTTCCGGCTGCCTCGGAAGACCAGAAAAACAAGATAATAGACACAACTAAGAAAGGTTATACGCTTAATGGCAAGATAATCCGCTATGCTCAGGTTGTAGTCGGTTGTTAATGGGGGAATGATTTATGGCAAAAAGAGATTATTATGAAGTGTTGGGTGTTTCCAAGAATGCCACTGACCAGGAGATAAAGAAGGCATATAGGGAGATGGCCATGAAATATCATCCGGACAGGAATCCGAATGACAAGGAGGCTGAAGAGAAATTCAAGGAGGCTGCCGAGGCGTATGATGTCCTCAGCAATCCTGAAAAACGTCAAAAATACGACCAGTTTGGCTTCGATGGTCTTAACAGCATGGGCGGCGGAGGATTCTCCAGCAGTATGGATGATATTCTCAGTCATCTCAATGACTTGTTTGGCAGCGGATTTGGCTCATTTTTCGGCGGCGGCTTCGGCGGGAGTACCGGTCAACGCCAGAGAAGAGTCCATCGCGGCAGTGACATAAGAGTCAACCTGAAACTCACCCTTGAGGAAATATCAGAAGGGGTGGAGAAGAAGATTAAAATCAACAAATATGTCAAATGCAAGGAGTGTGACGGTACAGGTGCTGAAAAGGGCTCAGGCTATCAGACTTGTTCGACATGTAACGGTACCGGTACTGTAGTCCGTGTCCAAAACTCGATTTTCGGTCGCATGCAGACTTCTTCTATATGTCCTACCTGCGGCGGTGAGGGAAAGATTATTTCAAAGAAATGCAATCACTGTAACGGCAACGGCATCGTCAAGGAGGACGAAATAATTACCATAAACATCCCTGCCGGCGTTTCCCAGGGCATGCAGCTCACCATGTCGGGTAAGGGCAACTGCGGCGCCCACAATGGCGTCAACGGTGACTTGTTGATAGTGATTGAGGAACTTGAACACGAACATTTCAGACGTGACGGCGACAATATTTATTACGACAAATATATAAGTATCTGTGAGGCGGCTCTCGGTGCAACGGTAGAAATACCTACCCTGAACAAACCGGTTAACATTAAGATTCCGGCAGGTGTGCAGTCAGGCGAAATCCTTCGCGTAAAAGGCAAGGGACTGCCTCGCTTGAACTCTTATTCACGTAGAGGCGACCTGCTTGTTTGTGTGAACGTTTGGACTCCGAAAACACTTACACGCGAAGAGAAGAAAACTCTTGAAGAACTTTCAAAGTCATCTAATTTTATACCTTCTCCAACTAAAAAAGACCTCGGATTCTTTGATAGGGTGAGAAAAATGTTCGAATAGTTGCCTATGAATATCATTCATGTCAACCAGGTCAGAAAACAATATCAAAACCATCTTGCCCTAAATGATGTGTCTTTTGATATTGAAAAAGGCTCAATCTTTGGACTTCTCGGCCCGAAT
>CALFIZ010000138.1 GCA_937877575.1 uncultured Marinilabiliales bacterium
GTGGGTCCGCAGCAAAAAATTCTGTCGTATTGTGAAATGTTCCTCATGATTTCATGGTCGGTGACAAAGCCTTTGGTTCCTTCCGAGCCGTCCTCGGTTGTGCAATACACATTGCAGAATTGTTTCAATTTACTGTAGCACAACAGATCACCCACTTTTTTCCCACCAAGCAGAACGTCACAGTCACATTTCTTCCGCTTCAGTTCCTTTGCAAGAAAACAGATAGGTGCTATCCCTACCCCGCCGCCTATCAGGAGCGATTTCCCTTCTTCAGCAGCTTCATCCGAATAACCGTTTCCAAGAGGATACATAACACTAACCACCTCATTTTCTTTTAATTGCGACAAGGCTGCACTGCCATCCCCAACTATCTTGATTAAAAAGGATATGGTGTTATTCTCGTAATTGCAGTCATGAATGGAAAACGGACGCCTCAGAAACACCGAAGGGTTGCCTTCCACCTTTATATGGGCAAACTGTCCCGCCTTTATACAAGGCAGTGGCTGCGAATCCTTACATTCCAAAATGAAATAATCATCGGAGATACGGGTATTTCCGATGATTATCATATCACTAATCCTTTTATGGGATGACTCCATCTGCTTACTTTGCTTTAGGTTTAGTGGTTATCGTTTTTGCCTGTGACTTTGAAGATGCGTTTTTCGGCATCGGCTTGTCAACATTTGTCTTCTTCAAGTCAGAAATGGTCTGTTTGTTTTCTTTGTTTGTGATTGCGGCAGACTCGTTTTTTTCTTCCTCGACAGAATCATCTTCATTGACTTCATCTATCAAGTCATGTGAAAGCAGTTCATTGTACCATCCGACAATCTTTTTCATGTGTGAGACATACAGACGATCGTGGTCGTAATTAGGAATGAAAGTATCGAACAGGGCTTTCAGCTTGTCGTTGTCACTTATAATTTCGGCATCTACAGGAGCATGGTTCTGATAAACATATAATTTGACAAATAAATCACGAAGAGGCATGTCATCTTCATCCGTGAAGATGCTTATTTCATCCAAAGAACTGACTTTATCACGGGCAAAAGCAGGAAAACGCTTGCCATCAGCAAGAGATTCGACTATAAAAGTATTCTTGCTGTTTGATACCAGTTTGAATAATCCGGATTTGCCGGAAATTGTCAATATTTCTCTAATGTCCATTTTGTTTGATTTAGTAAATAATTTGACGATGTTAAAAAACGAATGCAAAGGTAAGTTTTTTTTGAAAAAAATATTACTTTTGCTCTCCAAATTTTGAAAAATGAAAAAATCAATTGCAATATTATGTGGCGGCGGACCAGCACCTGGAATCAACACCGTCATCAGTTCTGTCACCAAAGTTTTTCTGAAGCACGGCTACAAGGTGATAGGTCTTCACGACGGCTTCCAAAGTCTGTTTACATATAAATTGAAAGTTGAAGAAATAACATTCCAGAAAGCAGACGAAATCCGTCAATCGGGAGGTTCCATGCTCGCCATGAGCAGATTCAAACCTGCCGACATGGCACGTCTCAACACAGACTTTTTTATCAACAACAACGTCAAACTACTTGTCACTATAGGCGGTGACGATACTGCACGCACTTCCATGAGAGTCAGCGAACATCTCAAGAGCATCAGTTTCCCTATTCAGTGTATTCATGTGCCGAAGACCATCGACAATGATTTGGCGTTACCGGAAGGTATTCCAACCTTCGGTTTCCAATCAGCTGTTGCTGAGGGTGTTAAGCTTGCAACCACCATCTATGAGGATGCCAGGACAAGCAACACTTGGTTCGTAATAGCCTCCATGGGACGTGAAGCCGGACACCTGGCCTTCACCATCGGCGCTTCAGCCCACTATCCGATGATTATAATTCCTGAAATGTTCAACAAGACTGAGATTACCATCGACAAAATTCTCCGTCTTATCATTTCATCAATGCTGAAAAGAAAAATCCTGGGCATCAACTACGGTGCTGCAATCATCAGTGAAGGTGTATTCCATTCAATGAACGATGAGGAAATCAAAAATACCGGAATAAACTTCACATACGACGAACACGGCCACCCTGAACTTGGAACCGTCAGCAAGGCTCACATTTTCAACGTATTATTACAACAGAAGGTGAGCACCGAAACCAAGCTGAAAACCAAAAGCCGTCCTGTTGAACTCGGTTACGAATTCCGCTGCGTCGAACCTATCGCATACGACCTCATGTACTGCTCACTGCTCGGTACAGGCGTCAAGATACTCTTCGACCAGGGTTACACATCATGCATGGTATGTGCCGATGCCAAAGGTGATATCAGCCCTATCTTCATCAAGGATATCATTGATGAATCCACAGGACAGATGCGCACCCGTTATTTCAATATCAACTCCGAACAGGCAAAACTCGTCTTCAACGAAAACATCCATTATGTCACCGAAGAAGACTACGAAGATATAGCACAATACGTTAGCAATCCGGAAGATTACAATTTCAAGAAAATCCTCGGTTGGGATTAATTCACATTATCAATATCGAACATGAACAGAATCAAAATAATAGAATTACTGAAAAACACCGATTTCGATAAAGCGGTCATAGTAAAAGGTTGGATTAGAAATAAGAGATTCAGCAAAAACGTGGCTTTCATAGCCCTCAACGACGGTTCAACCATCAACAACGTCCAGATAGTCATCAACAATCCTGACGATGAGCTTATCTCGAAATGCACTGTGGGCGCCTCGTTGTCAGTGGAGGGAAAATGGGTTCAGTCACAAGGTTCAAAGCAAGCCGGAGAAGTCGCTGCCGACAAGGTTGAAATCCTCGGTCTTGCCGACCCTGAAGCATACCCTCTTCAGCCTAAAAAACATTCACTCGAATTTCTTAGGGAAATCGCTCATCTGAGATTCAGAACCAACACCTTCGGGGCAATCTTCAGAGTACGCCACGCAATGGCTTTTGCCATCCATAAGTTCTTCAACGACAAGGGTTTCGTATATATCAACACCCCTCTTATCACCGCTTCGGATGCCGAGGGCGCAGGTGCAATGTTCAAAGTGACAACCCTGGATATTGATAATCCGCCACGCAATGAGGAAGGCAAAGTTGACTATAAGCAGGATTTCTTCGGAAGAGACACCAAACTGACAGTCTCCGGACAACTTGAAGGCGAACTCGCCGCCACGGCACTCTCCGAGATATACACCTTCGGCCCCACTTTCCGCGCCGAAGTCTCCAATACTACGCGACACCTCGCCGAATTCTGGATGATTGAACCTGAAATGGCATTTTACGATATCAACGACAATATGGATCTCGCTGAAGAAATGCTCAAATACCTCATCAAATATGCTCTCGACAACTGTGCAGCCGACCTCGAATTTCTCAACAACCGACTCATAGAAGAGGAAAAAACAAAGCCTGTCAACGAGCGCAGCAGTATGACTCTCATAGAAAAACTCAACTTCGTCATCTCGAATCCTTTTGCACGCATCAACTATACCGAAGCCATCGACATACTTCAGAACAGCAACCACAACAAAAAGAAAAAATTCAAATACCCTATTGACAAATGGGGTATTGACCTGCAGTCGGAACACGAAAGATACCTCGTGGAACATCATTTCAAGAGCCCTGTCATAGTCACCGGATATCCTAAGGAAATCAAGGCTTTCTACATGAAACTCAACGATGACAACAAGACCGTCAAGGCTATGGACGTCCTGTTCCCGCAAATAGGCGAAATCATTGGCGGTTCAGAACGTGAAGCCGACTACAACAAGCTTGTGACAAGGATGAGGGAAATGGGCGTCCCTGAAAAACAGATGAGCTGGTATCTTGACACCCGCCGCTTCGGCTCAGTGCCACATAGCGGCTACGGCCTCGGCTTCGAAAGACTTATCCTCTTCGTCACCGGCATGTCAAATATCCGCGATGTCATCCCGTTCCCAAGGACTCCAGGAAACGCTGAATTCTAACCTATTATCACTTAACACATCATGCCAGGTCAGAAAAACACACAAATCCTAACCACCACCCAGAAACTTTCACCACAGCAGATCATGGTCATGAAACTGCTGCAACTGCCGGGTATTCTCCTCGAAGATAAAATCAAGGAGGAAATTGAAATCAACCCGACACTCGAAAACGGTGATGACCCAAACACTCTCGACCCTGACGATGACTCCGAGGAAATAGGCGACAACTCACCTGACGACAATCCGGACTTTTCCGGTGACCACGATGGCGAAAGCGGTGACTATGAAATTGAAAGTGATGATAGCTTTGACGATTACAACTCAAAGGAGAACTCCTCATTAGACTATAATATTGATGACGAAGGTAACAGCGATGACGACACTCCGTATTATAAACTAAGTGCCAACAACTCAAGCCCTGACGACGTACAAGTGGAGATACAGCACGCTGATGTCGAATCTCTTTCCGACAGACTGCTCAACCAGATTATGATGAGCAGCCTCACAAAAAAACAAAAGTTCATCGCCACACAGATAATCGGCAATATCGATGAATCGGGTTACCTCAAAATCACCCTGCAGCAAATTTCCAACTACATAGCATTCGACTATTATGTCGATGCCTCCATCCAGGAAATCGAAGAAGTCCTGCACGAAGTGCAAAAACTCGACCCTCCAGGCATCGCAGCACGCGACCTCAAAGAATGCCTGCTCATCCAACTCAACCAGATGGACACAACCGAAGACGTCATCATCGCCCGACAGATTATTGACAAATGTTTCGACGAACTGTCCAAAAAACATTTCGATAAAATTCTTACTAAACTGAAAATCAACGAGGAACAGTTTAAAAGAGCTGAACAGATAATCATCCACCTAAACCCTAAACCAGGCGATTCAAGTTCCCCTACAGAGATGAACTTCAACTATGTCTTCCCGGATTTCATAGTCTATATAGAAGATAATGAACCTAAACTGGTATTGTCGTCCCGCAATGTCCCAGACCTGCGCATCAAAAAATCGGCACAGAAAGAAATGGCACTGTATGCCTCATCCGACAAACCATACATCAAGGAAAGCGCCAACTTCTACAAGAAATACATCGACTCTGCAAAACTCTTCATCGAAGCCATAAACCAGCGTCAGAAAACCCTCTACAACACCATGTCATCCATTATCCGACATCAGAAGGAATTCTTCATGACCGGCGATGAAAAGAAAATCAAGCCTATGATACTTGAAGATGTTGCCAAAGATATCAAAATGGATATTTCCACCGTTTCACGCGTAGTCAACAGCAAATACGTGAGAACACCATACGGCACCTATCTGCTCAAGGATTTCTTCTCCGAATCAATGACTACAGACTCCGGTGAAGAGGTGTCAAACAAGAAAATCAAAAGCGACCTTAAGGAAATCATTGAGAATGAGGATAAAACAAATCCTCTTACAGATGACGACCTCGTGAAAACACTCAATGAAAAAGGATATAACATTGCACGGCGTACCATCGCAAAATACAGAGTCCAACTCGGCATTCCTTCAGCCCGCATGAGAAAAAGAATTTAGCCCGGAAGTAGTATGAATCGGAATCCCCTGCTCGCAAAAATAGTCAACGTGCTGTTCCATCCACTGCTGTCACCACTATACATGATGGCAGTATTCTTTTTTTGCGTCATAATCGTAAGATACTTGATTCCACCCGATAAAATGCTCCTCATAGCATCGTTCACGCTGATAACAGCCGTAATAATCCCGCTCATCTGCAACCTGCTGTTCAAAAAGATGAAGATTTACAAGCAACTAAATGAACAGAAAATACATATCGACTCATTCCTGTCCATTTTCATGGCCACCATTTACTTCGCCATATACAAATCATTTACAAATATAGGTGTTTCTGAAATACTCTCCAAGTTCTTTATTCTCAACTCATTGATGCTGTTGTGTTTAAGTTTAGCATCTCTCTTTACCAAAGTTGACTTCCATTCAATTGCCATAGGAGAAATGCTCGGCTTGTACATCAGGCTACTTCACATCGGCTCCACATACAATTATCTGGTTTTTCTAATCCTTTTGCTCATAGCAGGTATTGTAGGCTGGGCACGCATAAAGACTAACGAAGATTTTGCACTCAAATATCACCTTGGCATCATAACCGGCGGATTGTTCTTTTTTTTCCTATATGTATAGCTTTGACTGCTATTGTGAGACACGTATGTAAAACCATCTGCCTTAATTACATCATCATCTACACGTAATTACTTTTTTTTGAATTATCTTTGCACACACAATCAAAACTGAAAAGATGAATAACACAAGAATACCTGTATTGCTTCTCACCGGATACTTGGGAAGCGGCAAAACTACACTCCTCAACAAAATACTGTCAAACAAAAAAGGCATCAAATTTGCCGTAATAGTCAACGACTTGGGTGAAGTCAACATCGATGCCTCACTCATCGCCAAAGGCGGTATAGTCGGCAAAGGCGATGACAGCCTTGTGGCTCTGCAAAACGGCTGCATCTGCTGCACACTGAAAATGGACCTCGTCAACCAGATTGACGACCTCGTGAAAATGAAACGCTTTGACTACATTGTCATAGAGGCAAGCGGCATCTGCGAACCTGCGCCTATTGCCCAAACCATCTACTCCATACCTGCATTAGGGCCACAATACACAAAAGACGGCATTGCATATCTCGACTGCATCGTATCCGTGGTGGATGCCCTCCGGCTCCAAACCGAATTCGATAGCGGCAATGCCTTGCAACGCGACAATATCGACGAAGAAGACATCGCCAACCTCATAATCCAACAAATTGAGTTCTGCAACATAATACTGCTGAACAAAGCTTCGGATGTGAGTGCATTCGAACGCGGACGTATCAAGGCTATCATCCGCGCCATTCAGCCCACCGCTGAAATCATAGAATGTGACTACTGCGACGTTGACTTTGACAAAATAATAAACACGCGAACCTTTGATTTCAACCGTGCAGCCACCTCCGCAGCCTGGATCCGCGAAATGGAATCACCTGTCGATGAGGACGATGACGAACATGAAGATGAGCATGAACACCACGAACATGAGCACCATAGTCACGGACACCATCACCACCATGAGGATGAGGGCGAAGCCGAAGAATACGGAATAAGCACTTTCGTATATTACAGACGGCAGCCTTTCGACATCGTCAAGTTCGACACCTTCGTCACCAACAACTGGCCTGCCAATGTCATACGCTCCAAAGGTCTGTGCTGGTTCGCAAGCGACAACGACATGTCATACCTTTTCGAACAGTCAGGCGTCAGCAAACAACTCAGTGAATGCGGCCAATGGTACGCCACAGCCCCTAAGTATGAACTGGAACGGATGATGGAACAGGACCCTTCACTGCGCCGTGACTGGGACGATGAAGTCGGCGACCGTATGATAAAACTTGTATTTATCGGTCAGCATATCGACAAAGAACAAATATCCGATGATCTCGACCGCTGTCTGTATTAATCGGAATCTTAACCTGAAACTATTTCTTACGAACTACTGAAGCACCCGAAGAATCTATGTCTTCAATTGTAGCATTCCCGGAATAAAGCAGCTTGCTGGCTCCTGATAATTTACATTTTATTGTGCCACTGCAGTCAACATCAGCATGACTTGCTCCTGAAATATCTGCATTCAAATCGGTAATCTGCCCGCCATCAACATGTGAAACGCCACTCAACTTCAATCTCAACTGCCCGACAATACCGTCAAATTTGATATCGGAAGCACCTGAGGCACTGATTGATGCATTATCGGCATTTAACCTGCCGTCATATTTTGAGGCACCACTGAAATCCATTATCAGCTTTCGAGCCTCAACATAACCATTCAGTTTACCTGCACCCGTTATATCAGCCACAATCCCTTTGGCAATAATGTCGCTCTTCAAGCAAGACGCACCTGTCAATTCCACCGATAACTCATTAACAGATAAAGGATTACTGCACTCAAATGACGATGCGCCGCTGAGATTGATATCCTTTATTCCATCTTTATAAGGTAAATAAACCTTAACCGAAGACTTTTTGTTGCCGGAACTTTCAATATTGATATTCCCCTTCATAGTCAAAACAAGACTGTTCCCCTTAATCTCATACTGAAAAAACTGGATAAGGGCTTCATCAGCCTCCACAAACGCCATCGTGACAGTATCGCTCATGAACACATTAACTGCCCTGCTGACAACAATTTCCGTATAATCACCTATTTGCAAAGTTTGTGTAACGCTCTTGCCGGTTAATTTGACTTTTACTGTAAACGAAGAACATGCTATTAGCAATATCATCGTCAGAATAATAACTTCAATTTTTTTCATACTTTAATACTTGTTTTTTCGTTGTAATAATATGACGCAAAACTACTAATAAGGTTACATAAAATCAATATTTTTGCTTTTTAAAACATCATGCAGACAGATTTGAACATTCAGGACAACTTTTACTATGACGATTCAGCCGACCTTCTGTTGGTTAATGGTCGCATATATACTGTGAATGAACAGTTTACAGTTGTTTCGCAGTTAGCTGTCAAAGATGGCAAAATAGTTTATACAGGCAATAACTTTAACAGAAATTCAAAGGAGACCATTGACCTGAAAGGCAAATGCGTATATCCCGGCTTCATTGACGGACACTGCCATTTCACATATTTCGGCGAAACTCTCGTCAGATATGTCAATCTCAAAGGTTGTTCATCATTCAACGAGGTCATTGAAAGACTTAAACAGAACAACAATAACGATTCTGACTGGATTATCGGTCAGGGCTGGGACCAGAATCTATGGACTTCGGAAAACGGCAGTCAGCCGTTTCCCGACAATAAGACGCTCAACCGGCTTTTTCCTGACAAGTATATCCTGCTGTCAAGAGTTGACGGACATGCAGTCCTTGTCAATGACAACATATTGAACCTCATCAATATGAATAATGAAAGCGGTAATCCGAAAGGCATACTTCTCGATAATGATGCCGAAATTGCAAGAGCCGCAATCGCTCCTCTCACTGACAAACAACTAAAAACATCACTTCTGAAAGCCGAATCCGTATGTCTTGACAACGGTCTGAGCAGCATCACCGATGCAGGGTTAGATAAGCATACCATACTTACAATCAAGGAATTACAGGATAAAGGCATTATGAAGATAAAGGTCAATGCCATGGCAAATCCTGACGCCACATTCGATTTTTTTATCAGTCAAGGCGGACTGGCAACCGACCGGCTGAAAGTCCGTTCCGTAAAACTTTACGCCGACGGAGCTCTCGGCTCACGCGGAGCCAAACTCCTTCAGCCCTATACCGATTCACCTGATACAGAGGGATTTATAGTTAAAGATGACTATTTTTACCGACAGATATGCCGTAAAGCCATCGACTCAGGTTTTCAGGTGTGCACCCATGCAATCGGTGACGGCGGTGTGCGGCACACATTAGATATCTATTCTGAATTTTTATCTGCAAACAACGACCTGCGCTGGCGCATAGAACATTCCCAGATAGTGGATAACGCTGATTTCCAACGGTATGGAAAGCTGAATATCATTCCGTCAATACAGGCGACTCACTGCATTGACGATATGGCTTGGGCTGAAAAATTCATCGGAAAACATCGCATCGGCAATGCCTACGCCTACAGGCGCCTGCTCAGCGAAAACAACTGGTTGGTCAATGGCACCGACTTCCCCTGGTCGGATATGAATCCCGTGATTACCTTCTATTCCTCCGTCGCCCGCCAGAACATTGACGGCAGTCCGAAAGAAGGATTCCAGCCACACGACGCACTGACACGGGAAGAAGCTCTGCGCTCAATAACAATCTGGGCGGCAAAGGGACAATTCGAAGAAAATGTCAAAGGCAGCCTTGAAACAGGCAAATGGGCCGATTTCGTCATCCTTTCCGAAGACTTGATGACTGCACCTTTGTCACAGATACCGAATGCGGAAATACTTTCGCTTTATATTAACGGCGAAAAAATAAGATAAACCGGAACCGGTTACCTCCCCGACAGATTATCTTCCCGGAGTGAACGAGATTCCAAGTGATATAGGCCTGATCTTGTTACCTGCCGAAGCTTCATATACTGAAATCAATGAATATGAAGCATATACATTAAACCAACGCCAGCCAAATCTTACAACCGGACTTAACCCGAAATTCGACAGATTCTGAAGATTGTATTTCTTGTACTTATACACCTCTGTCGTGCCATACAGAAAATCAGTGCCGTTGTATTTCGTATTGGAACCAACCTTGAAGTCCAAACGCATTCCAACAGTGAATCTTATCCCATTCTTTGCACAATAGAACAACTCCACCGGAACACCGAAATACGCAACACATATCTTGTTTTTAGTATATGAGGCAACTCCCAACGAATCCAATTTCATGAAATAATAATCATTCCAACTGTCACTCCACAAATCGGCAGGTATGGCATCCTTCGGCAAGGCATCGGAATAAAAATTGTGCCATGTCATCCCACCGCCGATTGAGAACGAAAAATCAGATTTCCCTACGGGTACAAGGTATGAGATACTGAAACTGTACCCCATATTTATAGCCTTGGGCGTAAAATTCTCAGGCTTTGCTGTAATAAGATCTGTAAAAACTTCAAAAGTGTTGCAGTAGTGCTTCTTGACATTTTCAGGCAACTGACCGAAAACATTAGTAATTGCTACACTTAACAATATAGTTATGCAAATGATTCTCTTCATACACGATAATATTTTTTGCAAAAATAGAAAAAAATAGGTAACAGAAAAGGCTTTTTTGACATATATATAAAAAGAACTGCTTTATGAACATTAAAAACATACCGGTCATTATGGCGTTGATGATTATATTGACATTTCCGGAAACCGCCGTCGGAGCCAATATTCACGACATCATCATCAGTGAGGTCATGTTTGATGTCAATCCGGAACCGAACGGACTGCCGCCGTATGATTATCTCGAACTTTACAACAGGACTTCTAAGACCGTGGATATT
>CALFIZ010000139.1 GCA_937877575.1 uncultured Marinilabiliales bacterium
TCTTTGGCCATAAGGATGAGGCCCCCTCGCGGACCACGGAGGGTCTTGTGGGTGGTGGTGGTTACGATGTGGCAGTAAGGCATCGGGTTGTTGAGGAGGCCTCTTGCGATAAGTCCTGAAGGGTGTGAAATGTCGGCCATGAGTATGGCACCGATTTTGTCGGCTACTTCTCTCATGCGCTTGTAATCCCAGTCACGTGAATATGCAGATGCACCGCAGATTATAAGTTTCGGCTTCGTTTCAAGAGCGAGTTTTTCAAAAGCGTCATAGTCAACTGTTCCTGTCTTTTCGTCAACCATGTATCCTACCGGTTTGTAAAGAATACCTGAGGAGTTGACAGGTGAGCCGTGTGACAGGTGACCGCCGTGTGACAGATCCAGTCCCATGAATGTGTCACCGGGCTGCAGACATGCAAGCAACACTGCCATGTTGGCTTGTGCTCCGCTGTGAGGCTGAATGTTAACCCATTCGGCTCCATACAGCTCCTTAGCCCTGTCAATGGCAATGTTTTCAGTGATGTCAACATTCTGACAACCACCATAATACCTTGCTCCGGGGTAACCTTCGGCATACTTGTTTGTCATAACAGAACCCATCGCCTCAAGAACCTGGTCACTGACAAAGTTCTCGGATGCAATCAGTTCAATGCCATTAGTCTGGCGTTCTCTTTCTTTTTGAATGACTTCAAATACTTTTTCGTCGCGTTTCATTTTTTCTTAATCTGTTTTATTACTGAAATTTATATTATTTAATCCATTTCATCGTTGGATAGATATTATCTTGCAAAGATAGTCAAAAGATAGTATTAATCATTATATTTTGGCTGAAAATTAATTTTTTGATTATTTTTGTAGGTTGTTTCAAAAGTCAAAATTCGGAACTATGGACAGAAAGCTTGTGATTATTCCTACATATAATGAAAAGGAAAACATCGAGAAGATTATCCGCACTGTATTTCAGAAAGAAGGCGATTTCAATATTCTTATTGTTGATGACAATTCTCCTGACGGTACGGCCGGAATCGTGAAGAAATTAATGGAGGAATTCCCTGAACGTCTTTTTATTAAGGAACGTGAGGGGAAGTTAGGCTTGGGTACGGCATATATTCTTGGTTTCAAGTGGGCGTTAGAACAGAATTATGATTACATTTTTGAGATGGATGCCGACTTTTCACATAATCCGGATGATCTGATAAGACTTTATCGCGCTTGTGCCGAAGGCTACGATGTGGCTATAGGGTCAAGATATGTCAGCGGCGTGAACGTTGTCAACTGGCCTATGAAACGTATTCTGCTGTCGTATTATGCCTCAAAGTATGTCAGAACTGTAACAAGGATTCCTGTCAGAGATACCACTGCGGGCTTTATGTGCTATACATCCCGCGCATTGCGTGCCATCAATTTCGACAATATCAAGTTCACCGGCTATGCTTTCCAGATTGAAATGAAATATACGGTATGGAAACTTGGCGGGAAACTCAAGGAAGTGCCTATTATCTTCTATGACAGAACCGAAGGCACGTCAAAGATGAGCGGCAGCATTTTCGGTGAGGCTGTATTCGGTGTGATTAACCTTACTTTCAGAAATATCAAGAAACTACATTATGGATTTTCTGCTTCGTAATGCAATTGTTGTAAATGAAGGAAGGCAACATGTTGCCAATATCCATATCTCGGACGGAATAATCACTGTAATTGACAACACGTTATCGCTTTCAGGTAAGTCAGGTGCTGTGGAAATGGACCTGACGGGACTCTATCTGCTGCCCGGTGTTATTGATGAACATGTGCATTTCCGTGATCCTGGATTCACTTACAAGGCCGATATGGAATCTGAAAGCCGCGCTGCCGTCGCAGGCGGAGTCACTTCTTTTATGGATATGCCTAATACAAATCCGCAAACAACCACCAGTCAGCTTGTTGAAGATAAATGCCATTACGCTGAGGGCAGGTGCCATGCCAATTACGGATTTTATCTTGGAGCCACAAACGACAATATTGATGAAATAAAGTCTGTTAATCCTAATTCCGTGCCTGGAGTCAAAGTGTTTGTCGGCTCTTCTACTGGCAATATGCTGACTGATGATGAGGCTGTACTTGACAGAATATTTGCCGAATCACCTGCACTGATTGCGGTACATTCTGAGGATGAGGCTCTTATACGTCAGAATTTGCAGAATGCAAAGCAATTGTATGGCGACAACCCGGATGCTTCAGTGCATCCGTTCATTCGCAACTCGGAGGTATGCTTTAATGCCTCCAAGAGAGTTGTTGAACTCGCTAAAAAGCATAATTCAAGACTGCATCTCCTTCATGTCACCACTGAGAGGGAATTGTCTTTGTTTTCACCGGAAACAATTCAGAGTAAGACAATTACAGCTGAGGTTACTGTTAATCATCTTTGGTTCGACGAGAGGGATTATGCAGCCAAGTCGAATATGATAAAATGCAATCCTGCAATAAAGGGCGAATCTGACAAGCTCGCATTGCGACAAGCTCTGGCAGAAGGTTTGATAGACACTATAGGCACCGACCATGCACCTCATACTTTGGAGGAGAAGATGCGTCCTTATTATCAGGCACCTTCTGGAATGCCTTCAATCCAGCATTCTCTGCTTGCAATGCTGGAAATGTCAAAGAACGGAATCTTCAAACTTGAGATGATACCTGTATGGATGTCCCATAATCCTGCAATATGCTACAAAATTCACAACAGAGGATTTATAAGGGAGGGTTATGCCGCTGACCTGACTGTCGTGGATTTGCATTCCGGAACTCGTGTGACACGCGGCAATTATTACTATAAGTGCGGATGGTCTCCGTTTGACGGAACTGTTTTTACTTCAAAGATAAGATATACATTTGTAAACGGATGTATTGCGTATGATGGGATTTCCATCGTGGGTACACCGAATGGTAAAAGATTGTTTTTTAATTGGAATTAAAAATGAATAAGTTTAAACTTTTGATAATCAGTATTTTAATGATAACTTTGGCTTTCGTTTCGTGTGACAGTGAGACGGCTCATGTCTCTGAATATTATAGTAATGATTCCAACTTTTTGAAAGGAAATGAAAAGAAACAGCCGAAACTCGTGTTTTATTATTCCGGCACTGACAGTACTAACTGTCGCGAAGTCCAATATTATAATGATGGTACAAAGAAGATGGAAGGTCGTCATAGGAATGGGGCACGGGACGGTGAATGGACTGCATGGTACCGAAACGGTAGAATTTGGAGTCGCGGTAATTATAAGGATGGTTATGCGGAAGGCACCAGAAGGGTGTATCATGAAAACGGGGAGCTGTATATAGTGGGTGACTATAAGCATGGCGAACGGGTCGGAGAATGGCTTTTCTATGATTCATTGGGAAAAGAGATGAAGAAATTGAACTATGGACCTGCCAAAGATACTGCCTCGGTGGCTACCGAGTAAAGTCTTTATGGCTTAACTCGCTGAATTTCTTTGTCTTACCGAGATAGTGTTTTGTCACAATTGATTTCTTGTATATATTATTGACGCGGGTGTGTTTTATTGCCTTGCGTTTTGTCTTGAGGCTGCGGAGATGTCTGATAAAATATATATGTCCGCGAATTACTGCCCAAAAGTCGCTGAAACCGCCATCGACAAGGAATTTTATGGAAGCAACAAAATCCAGAAACCAACGTGTGAAAAGTACGAGGGAGACTTTGCCGTCGGGAAGATTTTTGTAGAGCATTATGATGTTGTTGCGCATGTTCAGGTAAGTCTTCTTCGATGAGCTTTTAGGCAGAGTTCCACCGCCTATGTGATATACAATGGAATCCGGACAAAATCCGATTTTGTAGTTGTTGTTTTTCAGTCTCCAGCACAGGTCTATTTCTTCCATGTGGGCAAAGAAATCGCCGTCAAGACCTCCGACTTCCCGGAAGGCATTGGCTCTTACGAACATACATGCGCCTGTGGCCCAGAATATCTCGGCATAATCATCGTATTGTCCGTTGTCGGTTTCTATGTTCTGGAAAATTCTGCCCCTGCAGAAAGGATATCCCAGATGGTCAATGAACCCGCCTGCGGCACCGGCGTATTCGAATTTGTCACGTTCATGATACGAGAGCAGTTTCGGCTGGCAGGCAGCATAGTCTGCGTTTTTGTCCATGAATTCTATGACGGGCTGAATCCAGTTTGGGGTGACTTCTATATCAGAATTCAAAAGGACATAGTATTCGTATGTGGTGAGCTGTTGCAGCGCTTTGTTGTATCCTTCGGCAAATCCCCAGTTACGGTCTAATGTTATGGTTCTGACTGTCGGAAATGATGATGAGATGAAGGTTACCGAGTCATCGGTGGAAGCGTTGTCGGCGATTACGACATCGGCAATTCCCGTACATGTTTCAATCACTTTCGGGAGAAACTGTTCGAGGAATTTCTTGCCGTTCCAGTTGAGAATGACTACAGCAACGCGCATTTTAGTATGGATTGTCGAAAGTGCGTTGTAAGTGTTGCCCCCATATTTCCTCGTATTCGGTTTCATCGTTGATGATTGGGGCGTTGTGATACAAGTCGTACTGCCATTTAGGATTGTTCAGCTCGCCAGCGACATCGGAATGGACAAGGTCATAGTCTTTGATGGCGACATCATGTGTGGCGAAAACAAATCTTTTGTTGCGCTGGCCGGCAATTTCATAGTATTGCCAGATTTCGTAAGGGATGGTGCTTGCTGGTATCACATTGTTTTCCACATGGTTGGGGGGGCCGTACTGCAGGTATATGCGACCGCGGTCGGTGTCGTAGCCTTTTCTGAATACATTGCCGTAGGTTGCATTGACCTTTTTCACTTCACCCATGTAATTGTTGAATGCCTGTTCCGGTGCGAGTTCATCACGTTCCGACCAGAACATGGAAATGAACTGCTGCATTATTTCAATATTGGTGACGGTATCAACTTTGTTGATGAAAGGGCGTTCACTCAAAGTGGCTTTAGGCATCATGGAGTGAATGATGGAACGCAGCGTGTCAACATCGCTGAATTTGCTGGCAAAGGAATTGGTCAGATTAATCGCTGAAATCATGTTTTCGCTGAGTTCATATTCCGGATTGTAACGTTGGAAGAATTTCTTGGTCTTTATGACTTCCTTGCCGGTTTCATCAAGCACGCTGATAACCAACCAATAGTTTCCCGTAGGTAACGTTTTGATATTTATATTGTTGAGTAAACATGTCACGGGTTTGGCATAATCCACTTGGATTTTGTTTGAGCCTTCGATGATGTGACCTGCATTTTCATGGCTTTCAATATAAGTCATGATTGCCATGCGGGTGTTTTCCCCGAGGAATTTGTCGATATTGTAAATCTCATTGTAATAGGTGAGCTTGTCGCGTGTTTCCGGGAAAAATATTGAAAAATAAGGTATCATGTCATATCCGCCGCGTGTTATCATTGATTTCTTCTCGGATTTGGTATATGAGTCAATGAAACAGATTGTCGATGAACTGACTACATCTTTCGGAAGCCCCATGCTGAAAATGACGTTTCCTTTGACTATTTTTGAAGTGTCATTCTTATCCCTGATGGAAAGTTCCAGCAAATAGGTGGAGTTTTTCAGGAAGATGCGCTGCTGGTCTATGATATTGTTGGTGATATTCAATGTGTCACCGGTTGGAATGCCTGTCAGTTCATATTTCAGAAAGTCGCTGATTACATTATTGTCTTTGAATATCATGGTGACCTGTGCGGCGGAATTGAAGTTGCCGTCAGCGGTTTTCACTTGTTTTAGCTCATTCTGGGGAATCATAAGATATGTTTCCAGATATGTTTCACCTTCGGCTGTACTGAAGCAGCTGTAGTTGAAATTAACTGTAAGACTCTGACAATTAGCCATCACCGCAGCGAATATCAGAAGCAATGTTATATGTGTTTTACGCATTTTAGAAAAAAAATTATTCATGCAAAGATAAATATTTTTCAGAAAAACGTCTTCAATAAAAAAAAAGTTGTACTTTTGCAGCGCAAATCACGGAGAAATGGCAGAGTGGTCGATTGCGGCAGTCTTGAAAACTGTTGTACCTTCGGGTACCAGGGGTTCGAATCCCTTTTTCTCCGCTTCCCTTTTAAATATTGTCTCATAAACATTATTTTCCAAAAATTGTTTTCTTTTTTGGTCAATCTTCATTTTTTCCTTATCTTTGCAAGATAAATCCGGATTAAAATGATAACATTTCTAATTTGTCTTGCTTTACTTATAACAGCATATTTTACCTACGGTAAATTTCTGGAAAGAATCATCGGTGTGAAAGACAACACCGAAGTCCCTTCAAAAGTCAGTTATGACGGTGTTGACTACATGCCTCTTCCACGATGGAAAATATTTCTGATACAACTGTTGAACATTGCCGGACTCGGGCCGATATTCGGCGCGATATTGGGAGCGGCATACGGTCCTGTGGCTTTCCTTTGGATTACGCTTGGCGGTATTTTCATGGGTGCAATGCACGACTTCCTGTCCGGTTATATGTCTCTGAAAAATAACGGCTGCAGTCTGCACCAGCTTGCCAATCTGTATCTTGGCAAGAACACCAAACTAATGATGAGCCTTTTCACAGGCCTGTTGATGATAATGGTCGGTGCAGTGTTTATGTCGCAGCCTGCAGTGCTTATCAACAATCTGATTCATTATCAGAATCCGTTTTTCACAAAAGTGGTTATTGACAATAATGCCGGAATTTACACGAACGGACTTCTCATAATCCTTGCGTGCATATTTGTTTATTACATTGTTGCCACAATTCTGCCCATAGATAAGATTATTGGAAATCTGTATCCTGTTTTCGGCATTTTGCTTCTGATAATGGCATTAGGAATGTTATATGCAATATTCTTCGAAGGTTATGGGGCGAATATACCGGAACTGACGACACTGCAAAATATGAATGCAAGCAATTTGCCGATATTCCCTATGCTTTTCACCACAATTGCCTGCGGCGCCCTGTCTGGATTCCATGCGACACAATCACCTCTGATGGCACGTTGTATCAGTAATGAGAAACAGTCGAGAGGCATTTTCTACGGCGCGATGATCGCTGAAAGTATCATCGCTCTTATATGGGCGGCTATCGGCATGTCTTTCTGGGGAAGTGTCCAGGGGCTCAATGACGCAATTGCGCAATATAACGGTTCTGCTGCGCTTTTGGTCACAACCATCGCAAATTCCACATTGGGCAAAACCCTTGCTGCGCTGGTTACATTGGGAATCATTGCATGTGCCATAACTTCGGGTGACACTGCTTTCAGAAGTGCAAGACTTATTTTCTCAGATCTTCTGAAAATCAATCAGACCAAGAGTGTGAACAGAATCATGATTGCGCTCCCGGTATTCATTCTCAGTCTGATAATCATTTTACTCCTGCCTTTCCAGACTATGTGGAGTTACTTTGCCTGGCTGAACCAAACGCTTGCAGTGTTTACCCTATGGACAATAACCTCGTGGCTGCACTACAATAACAAACTGATGAATATCAGTGCGATACCGGCTATTTTCATGACATATATCTGTTCAAGTTACATTTTCATATCACCATTGATGTTTGGAATGCAGAACAGGGTACTGGCATCAATTTTAGGAGCTGTCCTTACTTTGATTATAATGATAATGTTCATTTATAAGATACGTATTGACAATAAATCGAAGAATTTAAGTTTGAAAGCCGGCATGGCTATTTCTCTCAAAAATGCACGTGAGGCATACGTGATGAAATAAGTTCGCGGTGGAGCTGGGAGTCATCTGTGCTTTTGATGCGTTTAAGCGGTGTAGGCACTGATATTCCGGAAGAGCTAAATGCCATCGGCTGTCACGTTTTTCAAATAAAGCAACGCTGTTTCGTAGGAACCGAGGCCGAGTCCGCTGACAAGTCCTGCCGCTTTGGAGGCCGTTATCATGTTTTGGCGGTAGGATTCCCTGCCAAACACATTGGAAATGTGCACTTCGATAACTGTGGTTTTAACTGCTGCGATGGCATCGGCGATTGCAACGGAGGTGTGTGAATATCCGCCGCAGTTGAGAATTATGCCATCGTAGTTCCCGTCGGCTTCATGTAACCTGTTGATTATTTCACCTTCGACATTAGTCTGGAAATAGTCGATGGTAATGTCGGAATACTTTTTTCGCAATATCTGTATGTAGTCGTCAAATGAGGTTGTACCATAGATTTTCACCTCTCGTTCGCCTGTGAGGTTCAGGTTTGGTCCGTTTATTATCAGAATTTTCATAAAGTTATTTTTAATGCAAATTTACCACAATTTGATTAATAACTTTATCTTTGCGCTGCAAAAAAAATTGAATGACAGATGAGTTTTATCCGTAGATTATTATCCATTGGTTTTGCGGCGGTTTTGGGCTGGACTTTGGGAGGGCCAATCGGTGCCATCATTGGTGTGGCGCTTGAATCAGTGATTGATAAAAATAATAGTCTGACCCGAACTGACGATGAGGACGGTTCATGGACCGGGGGTGACTATACCGGACAAGGCAGCGGTTGGAATTATGGCAGAAATAACAGTACCGGCAGTGGATACAGCAGAAGCAAATCCAATACCACTATAGGCGATTTTGACATGAGTATCATCGTGTTGTCGGCTGCAATCATGAAAGTTGACGGCGCTGTGATGCGTTCGGAATTGAATTATGTGAAACAGTTTTTTGTCAAACAGTTCGGCGAGGAGACAGCGGCTGCCAATATTAAGATATTGCAGGGTGTTCTGAAACAGGACTTCAACGTATATGATGTTTGTAGGCAGATAAACAGAAATATGAACAAGTCCTCAAAGCTGCTGTTGTTGCAATATCTGTTTGGTGTTGCAAATGCCGACAATTCAATTTCTGCCGCAGAATTGGATTTGCTGCAGCTCATAGCTCAGTATATCGGACTTTCCAATACTGATTATGAGTCTATAAAAGCCATGTTCATCGTAAAGGAAACGGTGGATTATTATTCTGTACTCGGAATTACGCGTGATGCCACCGATGAGGAAGTCAGAAAGGCATATAAGTCGATGGCTGTCAAGCATCATCCTGACAAGGTTTCATATTTGGGCGAGGAAGCACAGAAGGCTGCCCAGGAAAAATTCATAAAGATTCAGGAAGCGTACGAACACATTAAACTGGAACGCGGCATGAAATAATGCCGTGGATTCATCAATAAATTCCCGCCCGTCTCCTTATTATCCATTCGGCAGCAAGCAAGGCTATGATTGCTACGAGAACGGGTAAAATGTCCTTGGGATTTTTATTAACTTGGTAGTTATAGGTTTTTTGTTCGTTGATATTTGATATCAGAATATCAATTAATTCATCTGTCTCCGCAAGTTTGAAGACCTTGCCGCCGGTTCTGTCTGCAATTTGCTGTAAGTCATTGATATGTGCCTGGAGGTCAATGTGTTCCGGGTCCGAAACGGATATGTTGAATGCTCCTTCTGCATGTTCCGAGCCTGTGGAGGCTTTCCATCCATAGTGCCCTGCAGGCATATTGTTGATTTCAAGCATATAGGAGCCGTCGGATGTCTTGGAGAGATAATAAGGGTATTCTGTCCCGTCATCATTGGTTATGACAAACTGAACATCGGCATCATTTACGAGTTCGTAGCTGTTGTTGTAGAGTTTTGCCATAACTTTTATCGGCTCATTCTGATAGAAGTCGTTGTTTAAATCAATCTGGAAATGTTTGAATGTTTCGGAGAGTGACAGGAAATAGACTATGCTGTTGACCATGCCGTCAAAGGCATTAAAACTGCTGTTAGTTACAAAGTCTCTGATTCTCCATTGCCAGATACCTTCGCCGAAGATGTATGCCGTTCTGCGGTCACGATCCTTGACTGTTGCTAAAAGAGGCCGGTTGGTGCTTACATTGTTGATTTTCTGATTCAGCATGACATCAGCGTTAGCCGGCAGTTCGTACGAGCCGAACGGTGCCGTCAGCGGCGAGAAACTGCTGAAATCGGAAATGAGTTCGTTGCTTACAGTGAAGGAACTGAAAGTTTCCATATAAACAGGATATGCATCTTCGGAAAGATTTTTCGGGTTGTCGATACGGCAGTCGGGAATCACCTTGGAAAGGGTGTTGAGGCTTGTCTTTGAACCTATTTCCAAAAGGTATGGGATGTTTTCCCTGTTTATTTTTTCGAAGAGTTGGGTGGACTTCAGCGAAACGTCAGGCAGATTCACCATCACTAAAATGTCTTTGTTGCTTATCGTGCTGATGTCAAGCTCCTCGAACAGGCAGCTTTCAATCTCGTATGAATCGTTGTTGGCAAGAGCCTTGCTTATTGCACCAAGGTCGGGATGAGCACCGTTGCTGATAAGTCTGACATTTGTTTTCCCTTCTATGACTTCCACAACGCAGGTCTTTTCGTTGTTGTCGGGGATAAAATCGTCATCAGCGCGGACTATGGCAAATTTATAGAAGTGTTTGCCTTTGCTTGTGGGTTCGAAGTCGATGTTAAATGTTGAATAATAAGGATTTGCGTTAATGTTGAGTTTCTTTGAGGATATCAGGCTGCTGTTGTCGTAAATCTGAAGCATAGCCTCTTTACCGTTGTAGCCGTTGGCTTTCATGCTGATTTCAAACACACATTTGCCTTTCAGGTATGCGGTTTTGTTATACCTTATATTAGTTATAGCCATGTCGTTTCTCGAAGTCGTGTCTCCGGTGGCGACAATATATACCGGATAAGTGACGGATTCAGAGGCTATTACGGGATTGATTCCGGTCGTGGAGATGCCGTCGGTAAAAATGACAGCCGCATTTACGTCAGAATTGCCGTACAGAGTTCCAGTGTAGCTGAAAACTGAGGAAATGTTAGTGTTTATGTCGTTGAATCTTATCGCATTCTCATCGGTTGCATCTTCTGATACTGTATTGCCGAACAGAAGATATTTTGTTGTGAAGTGTTTGTTCAGATTTGATTTGAAATCAGGGAAGGATTTTGTGAAGAAGTTTCTGACATTGGCTGAATCATTGGCGAGCACCATTGATTTGGAATTGTCTATTGCACATACAACCAGTGGTTTGTATGTATGGCTTATTTTTTTTGTGAAGAGAATGTTCAGGCAAAGAATAAGTATAAGGAACACAGACAGGCAGCGAAGGGCAGCGAGCAGGACTTTCACGGGCTTGCTTAATTCCGCTTCTGATTTGTTGCGCCAATAAAGTATTGCCGTTAGCAGGATGGCAATGGCGGCGCATGCGATGAGGCTTAAGGGATTTGACTCTATGGCAATCATTATGTTAGCATACCTCCACAGACATGGATGACTTGTCCGGTTATATATGATGACATATCTGAGGCGAGGAATACGGCAGCGTTAGCAATATCCTCAGGTTTTGCAGGGCGTTTGAGCGGAATTATCTGCGTATATTGCTTTATGGTTTCTTCAGGCAGTTGCTTGGTCATTTCAGTCTCCACAAATCCCGGTGCGATGGCATTGCAGCGGATGTTTCTGGAGCCGATTTCCTTTGCCAACGATTTCGTGAAGCCTATGATTCCGGCTTTTGACGCTGAATAATTGGTCTGACCGGCGTTTCCGGCGATACCGACCACCGAGCTGATGTTGATGATGGTGCCGCTGCGTTGATGAATCATAAATGGCTGGATGGCTTTGGTCATGACAAAAACCGACTTCAGGTTGACGTTTATGACTTTGTCCCAGTCTTCTTCCTTCATACGGGCGAGAAGGCCGTCCCGCGTGATGCCCGCGTTGTTCACCAAAATGTCGATCCGCCCGAAAGCGTCCGCCGTCTGCTGCACCATCGCCTGCACCGACGCTTCGTCGGCGACGTCCG
>CALFIZ010000140.1 GCA_937877575.1 uncultured Marinilabiliales bacterium
GCAGAAATATGCGTACAAGCATTGAAAAACTTTTATTCTGAGTTGTCTCCTGTTAAGCATAAAGTTCCATAATTTTATGTTTGGCAAAAGTACAACTTTTTTTCTTTTTTTTTTGTTATTAAATTGAAGTATTATATTTTTGCAGTTGAATATAAACTTTATACATGTATGGATAATTTTGATAAGTATGACAAGAGGGATAGTGCCGAAAGAGAAGAGGTGTTGTCCATTCCGGTACGTGCCGGCAAAAGAACTTATTTCTTTGACGTAAAAGCCACACGTTCCAATGAGTTTTACCTGACGATAACTGAGAGCAAGAAACATTTCAACAATGATGACGGACGTGTGTCATACGAAAAGCACAAGATTTTTCTTTACAAGGAAGATTTTGAGAAATTCTCCAATGCTCTTTCCGACAGCATAACATTCATGGAGACCGGAGAGAAGCCTGATTTGAGCCGTTATGCGCCCAACAGAGAATACCAAGATTTCGGCCAAGATTTGTATTTTGATGATTTAAGCAACGACGATTAAACATAATTTTAACATAATCAATAGAATACATTAGAGGCAGGCAAAACCTGTCTCTACGTGTTTATTTAAATATGGCAAAGATAATAGCAGTATCGAATCAAAAAGGAGGTGTCGGCAAGACCACCACAGTCCTCAATCTTGGAAGCAGCCTTGCCGTCCTTGAATACAAGACACTTGTAATTGACGCCGACCCACAGGCCAATGCCACTACAGGATTGGGATTGGATGCACGTACCATTACCAAAAGCATCTATGAATGTATAATCGAGGACATTCAGCCTCAGGACGCCATAGCCCATACTGAAATACCTCTTTTTGACATCATACCTGCTCATATCGACCTGGTAGGTGCTGAAATAGAACTTATTGACCTCGAAGACAGAGAGTTTAAGATGAAAAAAGTCATAAGCAAAATCAAAGACCAATACGATTTCATCCTCATCGACTGTTCCCCGTCACTCGGCCTCATCACCGTCAATGCACTCACAGCAGCCGACTCGGTTATCATCCCCGTCCAATCGGAATTCTATGCCCTCGAAGGCCTCGGCAAACTCCTCAATACAATAAAAATCATCCAGAACCGTTTAAACAGAGACCTTACCATTGAAGGCATACTCGTCACCATGTACGACAAACGCGAACTCCTTCGACGCAACGTGCTTGAAGAACTGAAGACGCATTTCAAGGATATCGTTTTCAGCACCATCATCAACAGAAACACAAAACTGGGCGAGGCACCGAGTTTCGGAAAACCTGTCATACTGCACGACGCAAACAGCACAGGCGCAATAAACTACCTCAACCTCGCAAGAGAAATTCTGAAGAAAAACAATATGCTGAGAGATGCAGAGGAAGAAAAGTAAAAAGTAAAAGACAATAGAAAATGAGCAAACAAAAGAAGGCATTAGGCAGAGGATTGGACTCAATTCTGGAACGTGAAAGCTATGATGGCAACGACTACCTTGCCACCAACAACATTTCCGACATACCTGTAGCACAAATAGATACAAACCCATACCAGCCCCGTAACGAATTTGAGGAAACAGCATTGCAGGAACTTGCAGCATCAATCAGGGAACATGGACTGATACAACCTGTCACCGTCCGCAAAACCGATACCGGCAGATACCAGCTCATCTCCGGAGGAAGACGCCTCAAGGCATCCCAAATGCTCAATCTGGAGACTATTCCGGCATACATCCGCAGCGCAAACGATGAGGAAATGCTCGAAATGGCTTTAGTGGAAAACATTCACAGAAGAAACCTCAACCCGATGGAAATAGCATTCAGCTACCAACGCCTGATTGACGAATGCAACCTGACACAGGAAGAAGTCAGCAGAAAAGTCAGCATGGACCGCTCCACAATATCCAATTTCCTGAGACTACTGAAACTTCCGGAAATAGTGCAATGCGCTCTGAAAGAAGGCAAAATCTCAATGGGACACGCCAAATGCCTGCTTTCAACCGATGATGAGACGAAAATGCTCG
This sequence comes from uncultured Marinilabiliales bacterium, assembly GCA_937877575.1. GTDB lineage: Bacteria > Bacteroidota > Bacteroidia > Bacteroidales > BM520 > RGIG7150. The sequence continues at coordinate 2,025 of CALFIZ010000140.1, forward strand.
AACTGCTCCGTACCATACTCGAGAAAAACCTCTCAGTAAGGGAAACCGAACACCTCGTTGCCAACAACAATCCAAAAAACACTAAAAAAACCACTAAATCACCGCAGGTGCTGCCGGTGAGAATGGCCAACTTCCGTCAGAACTTTGAAGAAAAGACAGGGCTGACCCCTAAAATACAATTAGGCAAAAACGGCAAAGGCGTTATCTCCATTCCGTTCAATTCCAAAAACAATCTTGACGAATTCTTCAAAATGTTCGAATAATCCCCCATGGCACTGCACCGATATATATCATTCATAATAATATCATTCGTTGCCCTGTCAAGTCTTAACGCCCAGGAAGTCAGTGACAACCAACCTGATACTCCAAGCGTCATCAACAATGACACCATCATTGACGACACCAAATTATCCGGCAACATTTTAGTTGCCGACTCTGTACAGCAAGACACACACTCCCCGAAAAAAGCCGGCACATATTCCGCCTTACTTCCCGGATTGGGGCAAGGATATAACAAAAGATATTGGAAAATACCGATAATTTGGACCGGTTTCGCCGCAACAGGATATCTGATTTACAGCAATGCCGTTCCCATGCAAAAAGCCTATCACGCCTATATCTGGATTGATCAAGGCTCCGAAGGGGTTCCACCCAACGACTACGCCACACAATACCCTTCCCTCACCAAACTCGAAAGTCTTTACAACCAGTATCGCCACAATGTGGAACTGTTTGGACTGATATCCGCAGCATGGTATGTGCTCAACATCATCGATGCCATCGTCGATGCACATCTCATGGATTTCGACATCAGTGACGACTTGTCATTAAACATATCCCCCGAGATAACCCCTATTACCCTCAGCGGAAATCCGCAGAACTGCTATCCGGGAATCACAATGCATATACACTTCTGACAATAAAAATTCCATAACATGAAATATATTCTGATGGGCTACGGAAAAATGGGCAAAACGATTGAAAAGGCACTTGAAACAAGTGAAAGCCAACTCATTGCAACCATTGACAATCCTGACGAACTTGCCGAAAAAGAAAATTTTCTTGACAATGCGGATGTGGCCTTCGAATTTTCCACTCCAGAATCAGCATACGACAACATACTTGCCTGCTTCAGGCACAACCTCCCGGTAGTATGCGGGACAACAGGCTGGACAGACAGGCTTCCTGAAATCGAAAACATCTGCAATAATGATGGCAAAACCATGATGTATGCCCCGAATTACTCCATCGGAATCAATATCTTCATTGCCATCAACAACCAAATCGCCGATATCATCTCCAATCTGAACATGTACGGTATTTCCATGTCAGAAACCCACCATGTCCACAAGAAAGATGCGCCAAGCGGCACCGCACTTCAAATCAAGAACCAGATTCTTCAGCATTTGGCAAACAGCAGCATGAAAAATGCCGACATACCTATTTCAAGCATAAGAGAAGGTGAAGTGACAGGCATTCATGAAGTGAAGTACACCTCTGACTTCGACACCATCGAACTCAAGCATACCGCAAAGACGAGAGATGCCTTTGCATACGGTGCGATTCTTGCCGCAAAATGGCTAAAAGATAAAAAAGGCTGTTTCAAAATGCAGGATGTCATAAAATCTTTATACTTTTGTAAGTTTTAAATTTAATGTAATCAAACATGGACAGTGTTATATTATCTGGATTGATTGTAAAATGGTTTATGCCGGTATTCGCATTCAAGATTTTTGAGAATGCGGGATACAAATGGTGGCATACACTTATACCTATATACAATTATTACGTATGGATTAAAATAGTAGGGAAACCGTGGTGGTGGCTTATAATAGCGGCAATACCATTCATAGGCTATTTCATCATGTTCCTGCTGCTTGTCGAAACTGCCAAGGCTCATGACAAACACTCGTTGTGGCAAGAGGCACTGGCAGCAGTTGTACCCTTTGCCTATCTCCCTTACCTCGGTTATAAAGCCACATATTATCCGCTCGACAAACGGCCAGTATTCAAGAAGAGTTCTCTCCGCGAATGGGTTGATGCGATTATCTTCGCCGTTGTCGGCGTGGGCATTCTGAGAATGTTTATGGTAGAAGCCTATACCATCCCCTCATCTTCGATGGAAAAGACTCTGCTGGTGGGTGACTATCTGTTTGTCAACAAGATGACATACGGTTCACGAAGGCCGATGACACCTATAGCCATGCCTTTCATCCACAACACCCTTCCTCTCAGCAAACGCAATTCATATTATGACAAGGTACAGCTCAAATACTACCGCTACCCTGCACTGAAGAAATTGAAGAACTACTCGCCCATAGTTTTCAACTACCCGGAAGGAGACACCGTATGCACGGCATTCCAAAGCAATGCAAGCTATTATTCGCTTGTCCGCAACTATGGCAGAAGGAATGTAATCACAAGGAAGGACATGTTCGGCGACATAATCTACCGCCCCGTTGACAAAAGGGAAAACTATATAAAACGCTGCATCGCCATCCCGGGCGACACCATGCAGGTAATTGACGGATACGCATATATCAACGGTATAAAGGAAAATCACAAGGGAAAACTCCAATTCATCTACACCGTCAAAACCAACGGAAGCCAGTTCCGACCGGCCATACTCAAGGATGAACTCAAAATCACTGAAAAATACTCCTTTAACGCAGCCGACAGCACCTATAACCTTACCCTTACCGATGAAGCGGTTGAAATTCTGAAGAAGAATCCCTCCGTTATCTCCATCACCAAGAACATTCAGCGCAAAGAAGACTATTTTACCGAGAATTGTAAGATGTACCTGTTCCCGTATGACACCGCATACCAGTGGACTGTAGATAATT
>CALFIZ010000141.1 GCA_937877575.1 uncultured Marinilabiliales bacterium
GGAAAAATAGATCTGTTAAGGGTGAACTGAAGATAATAAACGGGCTGCGCAAATGGGATGAAATGTTCCGTAAAGTGCAGCCCGTTTTTTATTCCGGCTCATTCATTGGCTGATCAGACGTAAAGGCTGTACTGTAAATGCGCATGATATGGAGCTGGAATGCAATGGACATTTTTATATTGTACAAAATCATATTAATGTTATAATGTGGGAGTGAAAACAGCTTCTGAAAAATTAATCAATATTTTAAAAAATGCTGCGGGAAAATTAAAAAAGCGGTTTGTTGAAAAAACAGCAGGCTCTGTTTTAATTTCCTGTATTTTTCTGCTCGCAGTTGTGCTGATCGTGATCCTTCTTTGCAGTACAGGCGCTCAGAAAAGCCATGTAGAAGGCAGCGGATACCTGACTGAACCGGGATACTGGAAAGAAAATGAAAACGGCTTCATGTACTATGATGAAGAGGGATATATCAGTACATTTGGGATAGATGTATCTGAATGGGTGGAAGATATTGATTTCAAGGCTCTGAAGGATTCCGGAGTTGATTTTGTTATCTTCAGGGCCGGCTACAGGGGCTATGAAACAGGGAAATTTGTGCTGGATAATAAACTTGCTCAATATCTGAGACAGGCCAGCCGGGCAGGGCTTATGATGGGCGCTTATTTTGTATCACAGGCTGTCAGCGTGGAAGAGGCAGTGGAAGAAGCCCGATTTGTCATGGATCATGTAAAAGGGTATAATATGGAAATGCCTTTGTATATTGATCTTGAAGATGTATATGATGAAGCAAGAACGGATCAGCTGACAGTTAAAGAACGTACGAAGATCGTACAGGCTTTCTGCAGCGCTGTAGAAGACGAAGGATACCGGGCAGGAGTATATGCTAACGAATTATGGTTTACGACTAAGCTTAAATTTGATAAAATAAAACAGTTTGACATATGGCTTGCAAGATATTCTGACATTCTGGATACTGGTCTTCCTGTCAATATGTGGCAGTATTCTGAGGAAGGTGTTGTAGCGGGAACACCTATGTGGGTGGATCTGAATACCAGGATATCACTGGCAGAACAAGATGTTGAATAGTTAGCAGATAATAAGATCATTACTTAAGGAGGAATACAATATATGCTGAATAAGAAAACAGTAGACGACATCAATGCCGCAGGCAAAAGAGTTCTGGTAAGATGCGACTTTAATGTACCTGTTATTGATGGAAAGATTACAGATGATACACGTATAAGGGCAGCTCTGCCCACTGTCACAAAGCTGGTAAATGACGGCGCAAGGGTGATCCTGTGCTCCCATATGGGAAAGCCTAAGGGACAGGTCAAAGAAGAACTGTCCTTAGCTCCTGTAGCGAAACGTCTGTCTGAGCTGTTAGGAAAAGAAGTTGTATTTGCAAAAGATAACGAAGGAGTTGGAGTAAATGCCAGAAAAGCCGTAGAACAGATGAAAGATGGAGACGTTATTCTGCTTGAAAATACACGTTTTCGCCCTGAGGAAGAGAAAAACGGCGAAGATCTTTCCAAAGACCTTGCTTCACTGGCCCAGATATATGTTAACGACGCTTTCGGGACAGCTCACAGGGCTCATTCATCTACAGCGGGCGTGACTGCTTTTGTTGATGAAGCTGTTGTAGGATATCTGATGGAAAAAGAGATAAATTTCCTCGGCAATGCAGTTGATGATCCTGTAAGGCCTTTTGCGGCCATACTTGGCGGTTCAAAGGTTTCATCCAAGATTTCTGTTATAGATAATCTCCTTGAAAAAGTAGACATTCTGCTCATCGGCGGCGGTATGGCATATACTTTTATTAAGGCAGCCGGCGGAAACATTGGAAAATCCCTGGTTGAAGAGGATTATCTGGAGTATGCAAATAATATGGTCAGCAAGGCAAAGGAAAAAGGCGTGAAGATATACATTCCGAGCGATGTGGTGGCTGCAGATGCCTTCGCCAACGATGCCAATACCAAGATAATGGATGCCGGCGAGATAGAAGACGGCTGGATGGGACTCGACATAGGTCCTGTTTCAAGAAAGGAGATAGCCGACATCGTCCTGAAGTCTAAGACCATTCTGTGGAACGGCCCTATGGGTGTCTTTGAAATGGAAGCATTTACCGAAGGCACAAAATACGTGGCGGAAGCCATAGCCGAAGCTACAGCCAAAGGCGCATACTCCCTTATCGGCGGCGGTGACTCAGTGTCAGCCATCAAGAAATACAAACTCGGCGACAAGGTCAGTTATGTATCCACCGGCGGCGGCGCAATGCTCGAATATGTCGAAGGCAAGACTCTCCCTGGTGTACACGCCCTTCTATAAAAGATGAAGAAAGTCTTTGGGAAAATACTTGAAAAAATAATACAACTTACAGAACGCCAGCGACTTGTGTTGCTGGCGATTCTTGTAGGCTTGTGCAGCGGATTCGCAGCCGTCATTCTGAAGACAGGCGTTAAATACGTAAGCCTCCTTCTTGACAAAATCACGGTTGACAAGTACAATTTCATGTATCTTATCTTTCCGGGTATCGGTATGCTGATTTCCATGCTGTTAGTGAAATACGTTGTCAAAGAGAACCTCAGCCACGGAATAACCAAAGTATTATATGCCATTTCGAGGAAGAAATCACGCCTGAGCTCGAAGTCGATATGGGGCCCCTTGATTACAAGTATCATTACCATAGGCTTCGGCGGTTCGGTAGGTGCCGAAGCACCGATAGTACATTCAGGAGCATCTATCGGCTCATATATCGCACAAAAATTCAAGCTGAACTACCATCAGATAACCCTGCTGTTAGTGTGCGGCGCCGCAGGAAGTATCGCCGGAATATTCAAGGCTCCTTTGGCAGGCATCATTTTCAGCATCGAAATCCTTATGTTCGATTTCAGCCTGTCATCTATCACCCCACTGCTACTATCCTCTGTGACAGCAATTTGCATATCATACTTCCTTATCGGAAATGACATGCCGTTTGCCGCGTCAGTGACCGCTTTTCAAATGTCGAACATTCCATATTACATAATCTTAGGCATTTTGTGCGGACTTATGTCACTGTATTTCATCAAAGTGTCGCTATGGCTTGAAGCAAAAATCGGCAGAATTGAAAATCCGTACCGCAAACTCCTGACATGTGCCGTATTCTTGGGAGTCATCATATTCCTGTTCCCGCCTCTTTACGGAGAAGGGTATTCATCGCTGGCATCGATGCTGAACAATGACGTTGACAGTTCTTTCGCCCACACCTTTTACAGTTCCTTCGCCAGCAATTCCGGATGGTTTGTAGTTGTTTTCTGGACGTTTGTAATGTTTGCCAAAGTTTTCTCAATGTCGCTCACCAATGCCGGCGGCGGAGTCGGAGGAACCTTCGGTCCCACCTTGGTCATAGGCGGAATCTGCGGTTTCGTGTTGTCACGTTTTTTCAACCTCACCGGCTGGATTTCACTGCCTGAAGCCAATTTTGCATTGGCAGGCATGGGCGGCCTGATGGCCGGTGTCATGCATGCACCGATGACCGGAATATTCCTCATCGCGGAAATAACCGGCGGATATGAACTGATTATCCCTCTGATTATCACTGTCGCACTATCCTACCTCATCACCAATTCCGAAGAAAAACATTCAATCTACACCAAACGCCTCGCTATGGAAGGCGACCTCCTGACGCATGACAAGGACAAGGCAGTCCTGACACTCCTTGATGTTAGACAAGTGCTCGAAACCGACCTTGACAAAGTGTATCCCACTGATTCCCTGCGATATTTGGTTGAAGTGGTATCAACATCACACCGCAACCTCTTTCCTGTAGTTGACAGAAACGGAAAATATCAGGGACTGCTTACTCTTGATGACATCCGCTCAATAATGTTTGACAACTCCAAATACGATACCGTGTTCGTAAAAGACTTGATGCACGCGGATACTGAGAAAATTGTCAGTACCGACAACATGGAAACGGTAATGGAAAAATTCACCAAAAGCAACGCCTGGAACCTTGCAGTCGTTGACGAAAACGGCAAATATCTCGGCATGGTTTCAAAATCAAAAATCTTCAGTGCATACCGCGAACAACTGAAAGAAGTAAGTGAAGCATAACACAAATTAACCATGAAATTGAAAATCAACATATTCACCATAACACTGACTTCATTGGCGGCAATTTCATTCCTGCTGTCATCCTGCGCAAATGAAGTTGCACCAACAGGCGGACCAAAGGACGAAACCCCTCCGAAAGTGCTCAAATATGCACCGGATAATTTCTCCACCAACTTCAATGAAAAAACAATAGAGATTACCTTCGATGAATTCTTTCAACTGAACAACTATAAAAGCAAACTGCTCATTTCACCCCCGTTTCAAAACGAACCATCATTTACTGTCAAAGGTAAAAAACTGATTATCAAACTTAAAGATGATCCTATCCCTAACACCACCTATAAAATCTTCCTCGGTGACGCCATCGTGGATTATAATGAAGGCAATCCATACCCAAACTTCTCATACATCTTCTCAACGGGAGAATCCATAGATTCTCTCACTCTCAGCGGAACCTTGAGGGACGCCTATACCCTCGCACCTGTCGAAAACGCATACATCTTTCTATATAAAGACCTGTCCGACACAGCATTCACTACACATAAGCCATACTATATGACTAAAACCAACAAGGACGGACTGTTCAAATTTGACTGCCTCAGCGATACCATATATAATGTCTATGCAATCGTTGAAAATGACAATTCACTCACTTTCAATCTGTTAACCGAAAAAATCGCTTTCAGTGACAGCGTTGTCTCACCACACGATACCATACCGATTGATTTGTTTATCTTCCAGACTGAAGATTCAGTGACTGTGGACACAAGTTTTGTCGTAAGCAGAAAATACAACAAAAACCGTCTTATTGTCAGCGGCGGCGCAAACAAAATCTATTACGAAGACACCCTGACACTCACTTTCAGCAACTTAATCAAAGACATACTGAACGACAGCGTGATGACAGTAATCACCCATGACTCCATCACCGACACAGCATATTACAAACTGAAATACAATGATACCACCAATGATGCACACGTCATCTGCAATCTGATTAAGAAGGCAAGCTATAACCTGATAGTCAACGATTCTGCAATGGTGGATGTGAACGACCATTATAACAAGCGTTTCACATGGAAATTCAGCATAAGATCGAAAGAGCGTCGTGTAGG